>NZ_JAMYLA010000024.1:0-93005 GCF_040317725.1 Mesorhizobium sp. M1396
CTCAGGCGCTTCCACGCCATCGCAGACGGCTTCGCCCTTGCCAAACCAAACTGACCCCGAAGCAAATGTGTGCGCACGCTAGCCCACAAGGGGAGAAGGCAAGATTGCGCGCATGTCCCTGCCAATCATTGACGTTAAAGATTGGCCGAGCCACATACCCCAGGCTCCACCTTCTCCCCCTTGTGGGAGAAGGTGGCCGAGCGAAGCTCGGTCGGATGAGGGGTGGTCCAGCTTGGCGCCATGTTCCGGCTCTGCTACTTCCAGTTCTTGCGCCGCTCGATCTCGGCCTCGGACGGCTTCTCCGTCGCAAACGACCCGACCTTGATTTCGCCCGCGCGCTCGTAGGTCGCCATGATGACGCCGGTGCTGGAGACTTGCGACTTGGCAAGCCTGAAGGCGGCCGGCATCGCGTCATCGCCGAACAGCCGCTTGCCCTTGCCCAGCAGCAGCGGGAAGATCATCAGCCTGATCTCGTCGATCAGCCCGTTGGCGAGCAAGGTCTGGATCAGATTGCCCGATCCCTGGATGAGCAGGTCGGGTCCATCCTCCTGCTTGAGGCGGCGCAACGTCGCGACGATATCCGGCCCAACCGATTGCGTGTTCTGCCAGGTGAGCGAATCCGGCCGATGCGTCGCCACATATTTGGTCGCGGGGTTGAAGGCATCCGCGATCGAATCTTTCTGATACGGCCAGTACGCGGCGAAGATGTCGTAGGTTCTGCGGCCGAGCAGCAGGGCGAAGGGTTTGGAGAATAATTCATCTATTGCCGCGCCCGCCACGTCGTCAAAGTAATGGAACGTCCAGCCGCCGAACTTGAAGCCGCCGACAGGATCCTCTTCCGGACCGCCCGGTGCCTGCATGACGCCGTCGAGGCTGACGAATGTCGCGGCGATGATCTTTCTCATTCCAATGCTCCCTTTAACTCAATCCACGCCGTCGCGGCGGGACTTCAGCCCAAGGACGGGCGAGCGCTAATCGGTCCGACAGGACATGTGAAAATTTTGGCGGACCACCGTCATTTGCGCGGTCCGGCGTCGAGATTTTTCGATGAGAACCAGACATCGCCGAAGATCGCGGTGGCAGTGCGGTCCGGCGTTTTGTCCCGCACCAGCCAGATCGAGCGGCTGCGCGCGGCCTGCTCGCGCGTCGGGATCGTCGCCGCGGGGCCCGCAACCGAGGCGCCGACACAGGGAATGAACCACGATCGCATAAACGGATCGCAAGCGAAGCCCTTTTCGGTGCGGGTCACCATCACCGCCAGAGGGACACGCTCGGCCGGGCGCCAGGGAAAGATCATGCGGCCGCCTGGGCGCAGCGCCTTCAGCCATCCGGCTGGCGGGGCGACGACGCCGGCATTGACATAGATGATGTCGGACGACGGCAAGGGCATCGTCACCGCATTGCCATGGACGACGGTTACATTGCCATAGGCTTCGAGATTTCGTTGCGCGAGGTTGGCTAGATTTTCATCGAGTTCGAAAGCGGTGGCGGTGCCGCCTGGTGAAACCAGCCTGGCCAGCACGGCGGTGTAGTAGCCGGTGCCGGCGCCGATATGGCAAACAGCTTCGCCGGGTCTCGGTGCAAGCTTTCCGATCCACATGGCGTGCAGGAACGGCTCGCCATTGTTGATGCCCTTGTCGTCGTCGAGCGCCACCAGCACGTTTTGGTAGATGTGGGCCGGATCGGCGCTCGGCGTCGTGATCTTGCCGCTACCGGCGATGATCTTCCACGGCCCGGGACCGAGAAACGTTTCGCGCGGCACCTCGGTGAAAACCGCCTCCAGGCGCGGGTCGGGCGAGCCGGCATTGGCGGCCATCAGCCGCGCGTAGAACTTCCTGATGTCTTCGATCCGCGTCATGATGCCGGAGAAGATAGCGCGGATCGCCGATTTGTCGCTGGACTACCCTTTGCGCGGAGCTGGTATCCGGTGAGGCGGAGCTCAGCCGATCCCGAACATGGTGTCGTAGAGCAGCTTGAAGTTGAGCGACAGGATGACCGTCGCGACCACCCAGGCAAGGGCCGCGACGCCGCGCGGGATGGCGAGATTGCCCATCTTCTTCTTGTCGGACACGAACTGCACCAGCGGAATGACCGCGAAGGGCAGCTGCATCGACAGGATCACCTGGCTGAACACCAGCAACTGGCCGGTGCCCTTTTCGCCATAGAGCGCGGTGACGATCACCACCGGGACGATGGCGAGGCCGCGCGTCAGAAGCCGGCGCGCCCAGTTGGGGATGCGCAGGCGCAGAAAGCCTTCCATGACGATCTGGCCGGCCAGCGTCGCCGTCACCGTGGAGTTCAGGCCGGAAGCCAGCAGCGCCACCGCGAACAGGATCGAGGCGATGCCGAGGCCGAGCAGCGGCGACAACAGCTCGAAGGCCTGGCCGATCTCGGCGACGTCATGGTGACCGGTGTTATGGAAGGCGACCGCCGACACGATCAGGATCGAGGCGTTGACGAACAAGGCCAGCATCAGGGCGATGGTCGAGTCGGTCGTTGCCCATTTGATGGCGTCGCGCTTGCCCTTGTCGGTGCGTTCATAGGCGCGGGTCTGCACGATCGAGGAGTGCAGGTAGAGATTGTGCGGCATGACGGTGGCGCCGATGATGCCGATGGCGATGTAAAGCATCGCCGGATTGGTGACGATTTCCGACGACGGCACGAACATCGCATGCAGGATTGAGCCGGCCGGCGGGGCGGCAACGAAGATCTGGATGGCAAAGCAGCTGAAGATGATGATCAGAAGCGCGATGACGAAGGCTTCGAGATAGCGGAAGCCCTTGTTCATCAAGAGAAGCACGAGGAAGGCGTCGAGCGCCGTCAGTATCGCGCCGCCGATCAGCGGAATGCCGAACAGAAGCTGCAGCGCGATCGCGGTGCCGATGACCTCGGCCAGGTCGCAAGCGATGATGGCCAGTTCACAGGCGATCCACAGCACGAAGTTGACCGGACGGGGATAGTAGGCGCGGCAGGCCTGGGCAAGGTCGCGGCCGGTGGCGATGCCGAGCCGTGCCGCCAGCGCCTGCAGCAGGATTGCCATCAGGTTGGACAGCATGATGATGAACAGCAGCGTGTAGCCGAACTGCGCGCCGCCGGCGAGGTCGGTCGCCCAGTTGCCGGGATCCATGTAGCCGACCGAGACCATGTAGCCGGGGCCCATGAAGGCGAACAGGCGACGGAACCAGATACCCGAATTCGGCACGGCGATCGAGGAATTGACTTCGCGCAGGCTGGGCTGTTCGTCTTCCTCGGGCCTGGCGAAGCGCCATGAGGAGCGGGGAACTGTGGCTTCGACGTTGGACATGAGGGAGGGCTTTCCGCGAAACTGTACGATGTTGCCTTAAGCTATGCCATGGCTCAACATTATGCAATATGCTATATTTCATTGTTCGTGCTTTTTATATGACGGCCATCAGCGCGCGAAGGGGCAATCGCAAACGCCGGTTGCACCTGTGGCGGAATGCAAATAAACGGCCTGAAGAATCAGAGCCTGTGCTATAAATGCATGGACAGCAAAAGCCTCGGGAGGAGCGCGTATTGGCGCCGAAGAACAGATCAGTCCCGCGTGAGCCGCTGCTCGACGCCGACGTTCATTCGGAGGGCTTCCGGCAGACGCGCGAAGCGCGCCGCAGCGCGCTGGTCGAGGATTATGTCGAGTTGATCGCAGACCTGATCGAGGACGGCAACGAGGCGCGCCAGGTCGATATCGCCGCACGGCTTGGCGTCGCCCAGCCGACAGTGGCCAAGATGCTGACCAGGCTGTGCGCCGACGGGCTGGTGTCGAGAAAGCCCTATCGCGGTGTGTTCCTGACCGATGCCGGCCGCAAGGTCGCGGAGCAAAGCCGCATCCGCCACCAGACGGTGGAAGCCTTCCTGCGCTCGCTCGGCGTCAGCGCCGAGACCGCGCGCATCGATGCCGAGGGCATCGAGCACCATGTCAGCGCAGAGACGCTGGAAGCGTTTCGCAAAGCAATGACGGCGGCGCGCTGAACCGCGTTCGCCGCCGGATTTCCCGAGCCGCGGGAACCGCCGCGCGCTACGCACGTTGCTCCTGAAACCCGCGCAAGTCGCGCGGCAAGGGAGGAAGCGATGGGCGTTGAACAGGCACCGACCGCAAAGGGCAAGCAGGCAGCCAAGGGACTGAAACAGGCGGCGGCGAAGGACGAGCGCAAGACCGAGGCCGAGACCGGCCATCCCCTGAAAAAGGGCGCGGCGCGTTTCGAGGAACGTTCTAAGAGTTCCGACGGCAAGAGCGCCGGCGCCAAGCAGAAAGATTAGACTCGCTGAGGGCAGCACCGCTTGGCCCTCCGCTATGGCTCCGGGCGTTCGGGTCCTTTGAAAGGTCCACTGGACCTTTCAATTTGCCTGCGGCAAACCGGTCCCTCACTCCCTGACATCCTGCACCCAGCTGCGCGGGTGGCCGTCGACGCGGAACTGGAAGATGAAATAGGGCGGAATGCAGGTGCCCTTGCCGGCTTTCGCTTCCGCCAGATCGTCATAGCCGGCGGTGCAGATATAGTCCTCGCGGCAGGGATGGGCCTTGTCGCAAGCACGCAGGCCGGCGGTCTTAGTGAACTCCCTGGTGCAGAATTTGTGGTCCTTGCCCGAGGCGACGCAGTCGTTGAAGCCGGTCTTGGCGAGACGACCGCACGTCGCCTCGTCGGGAAGCTTGTCGCAGCCCGCCTTGCGAAGCATGCCGCCGGGAAAGCCGCCGGTCTTCTGTTCGGGATTGTCGTAGCGCTGGCGCGCCGCGCCATAGCCGGCGAGCTTGACCACCGGCTTCTTGTCCCGCGCCGGGTCGATGGCGCAGGCCTTGGCGGTGGCCGGCGACAGGCGGCAATACTGGTCGTTGCCCCAGGTCGACATCTTGATCTCGCCGAATTCGACGGGATCGCCGACCGCCGTGCCGGCCTCGCTGACGCAGGTGCCGAAGCCCGGATGGATGGCGCTTTCATGGACGCCGGCGCAGCGCAGGCCCGCGCCGCAGGTCCAGTCCTTGAAGCTCAGGTCCTCGCCGCGATAGCAGATCGAGCCCCAGCCATTGTAGAGGTCGGTGTCCTTCAGTGCCTCGGCATATTTCGCGTCCGGACGGGCGGCGAAGCCGCGCGTAAAGTCCGGGTGGCCGCCGGCGGCGAACTGCTCGACGATGGCGCGGCGGCGCGGCAGGTCGCCGAAGAAGACGGCCGAGCCCGGCACGAAGACGGCGTTGCGGCGCGGCTCGCTGGCCGGATCGGCGCCGGTGTAGTGGAAGCCGGCAATGCCATGCGTCTGGTGGCAGCCGGTGCAGCTCATCTCGTTGAGCCGCAAGTCGAAGCCGGCCACCGACTTGATGGTGGCGAGCGTGTTGCCCCTGGCGACATAGTCCTTCAGCGCCTTGTCGATATCGGCGTCGTCGACCAGCCCATGGGCGATGTTGTTCTGCGACCGGCTGAGGCCGCCGGGCGCGACGGAAACGGCGCTTTTGGCCAGGAATTTTTCGTCGATGACCAGCCGGCCATGATCGAGGTCGTAGATGTTTCGGTCGGTGAGCAGCCATTTGGCGAAGGACGGCCTGTCGGCCAGCACTGTGGTCCGATCGATCTGGTTTTCCATCTTCGCTTCATAGAAGCTGGACGTAGCCGGATCCCATTTGAAGATCTTCAGCAGGTACTCGGCGTGGCCGCCGAAATCGCGCCGTGTCGAGGCCGACAGCCGAAGCACCTGCATGTTGAGTTCCAGCCGCATGATCTGCGAGGAATTCAGCATGGCACCCGACAGCGGCCCCTCGTCGGAGCGCAGCCAGGCGGCAAGCTGATCGGGCGGCAGGTCCCGTTTCCCGGCAGCCAGCCAGCGCCGGGCGACATCGGCGCAGGACACATCGGTGGCGCTTGGCAAATCCTTCGAGGCGCGGGCTTGCGCCCGCCTGGGTTTGGCGTTGAACACCAGGCTCATGGTCAGCGGCAGGCGCGAGGAAATGCGCTGGCCAGCCTTTCCCTTGACCGGCTTTTCCGCGACCGAATAGTGGAAGCGGTAGATCAGCCGGATCTCGCCGCATTCGGTGTGCCCGAGATAGCCGCGATCCATGCGGTTGACGACGCCGGTCAGGTCGAGCGTCGAGCCGTCGTCGTCGATGTATTTTGGATTGAATTTCTGGCTGGTGTCCTTCGATTTCGCCATGGCCGCAACATAAGGGTCCGGGCTGGTCTTCGGCTCGTCGGTGATCTCAAGCTTGACGGTGTCGCGCACCGTGGCCAGCGCCGGCACCGAAAACAGGCCGCGATTGTCGACCTCGCGGGTGAGGCCGAGCGCGGGTCCGAGCAGGCGGCTGATCGACAGACCGCCGCGCTCCAGCGCCTGCAAGGTGGCGGGATCGGTGACGGCGACGCTGGAATCGAGCGTCACCGCGCCGGCGGCCGGCGTGCCGAGACAAAACAACGCCGCAATCAGCGACAGAAACGAACCGATCGTCCTCAAGCCCAACACATCCCCCATTACGGGCAATGCTACAGGCCTTGCGCACTCTCGGCCAGAGCGGTGAGGCCGCCATGCCAGCACCGCCGCAGTCTGGAAAAATGCTGTGACTTGGCGCAACCATTGGGATAATTGTTTGTTGGGTTGAGCCCCGGAACAGCGGGGAAATTCGCAGCACGAGGAGTTGCCATGCTCTGGAAGGGCCGTCGTCAGAGTGACAATGTCGAGGACGACCGCAGCGACAGCGGCGGCGGGCTCGGCGGCGGCAGCCCCGGCCAGTTCCGCATTCCGATTGGCGGTCGCGCCGGCGGCGGCGGCAGCATCTTCCTCGTCATCCTGGTGGTGCTGGCTGGATGGTATTTCGGATTCGATCCATCGACGATCCTGGGCGGTGGCGACGGCGGCGGTGGCCTGATCACCGACAACAGCGGCGGTGGCCAGGACAGCGGCGCGGGTACGCCCGCCAATGACGAGATGAAGCAGTTCGTGGCGACCGTGCTGGCCGAGACCGAGGACACCTGGACCGGCATCTTCAAATCGCAGGGCCTGACCTATGAGGATCCGAAGCTGGTGCTGTTCAGCGGCCAGGTCCGCTCGGCCTGCGGCTTTGCCTCCGCGGCGGCCGGACCGTTCTACTGCCCCGGCGACCGCAAGGTCTATCTCGACATGACGTTCTTCCAGCAGCTCGATCAGCAATTCGGCGCCTCTGGCGAATTCGCCCGCGCCTATGTGATCGCGCATGAGATCGGCCACCACGTGCAGAACCTGACCGGCATCATGTCCAAGTTCAACCAGATGCGGCAAAGCATGGGCGAGGTCGAGGCCAACCAGATGTCGGTGCGCATCGAGCTTCAGGCCGACTGCTTCGCCGGCGTGTGGGCGCATTACACCGACCAGAAAGGCATATTGGAGCAGGGCGACATCGAAAGCGCGCTGAACGCCGCCAAGCAGATCGGCGACGACACTCTGCAGAAGAAGGCGCAAGGCTATGTCGTGCCGGAAAGCTTCAACCACGGCACCTCGCAGCAGCGGCAGACCTGGCTGGCGCGCGGCTACAAGAGCGGCAAGCTTTCGGATTGCAACACGCTGAGCGGGCCAATTTGAATAGCCGCTTCCGGGCGCTGACCTGACGGCCAAGGCGCCGTCAGGGGCTGTCAGGATGAAAGAATCCGATCTGTTCCCGCATTGTTCCTTACGGCGGACTCGCCTATAAGGTGCGTCCGCCTGCGCCCCAGGGCGACCACGGGAGCCTGAGCCGTCATGATCGACCCCAAAACCGCCAGACGGGGCCTTGCGCTCGTCTTCACCACGCTGCTGCTCGACATCATCGGCTTCGGCATGATCATGCCGGTGCTGCCGGCCTATCTCAGGGAATTGACCGGGGTCAGCATCAGCGAAGCGGCGATCGAAGGCGGCTGGCTGTTCTTCGTCTATGCGGCCATGCAGTTCTTCTTCGCGCCCATCATGGGCGGGTTGAGTGACCGGTTCGGGCGGCGGCCGATCCTGCTTGCCTCGGTGCTGACCTTTTCCATCGACAATTTGATCTGCGCCGTGGCCTGGTCCTACCCGATGCTGTTCATCGGCCGTGTGCTGGCCGGCATTTCGGGCGCCAGTTATTCGACGACATCCGCCTTCATCGCCGACATTTCGAACGATGAGAACCGGGCGAAGAATTTCGGCCTGCTCGGCATTGCCTTCGGCGTCGGCTTCGTCATCGGGCCGGTCCTGGGCGGGTTGCTCGGCACGTTCGGGCCGCGCGTGCCGTTCTATTTCGCTGCCGGACTCGCCTTCGTGAATTTCCTGATCGCGCTGTTCCTGTTGCCGGAAACGCTCGACGACAAGCATCGCCGCCGCTTCGAGTGGAAGCGCGCCAATCCGGTCGGCACGCTCCTCCAGATGCGCCAATATCAGGGCATCGGCTGGATCGGGCTCGCCTTTTTTCTGATGACGCTCGGACACATGATGTATCCGGCGGTCTGGTCGTTCGTTTCCAATTATCGCTATGGCTGGAGCGAGCAGCAGATCGGCTTCTCGCTCGGCGCCTTCGGCCTGTGCGGCGCGATCGTCATGGCGACGGTGCTGCCGCGCGTGATCCCCCGGCTTGGCGAGTGGAGGACGGCGGTCATCGGCCTTACCTTCACGGCACTCAGCGCCTTCGGCTACGCGTTCGCGTCGCAGGGCTGGATGATTTATGCGGTGATCGTCGTCGGCTGTCTGGAAGCGCTGGCCGACCCGCCGCTGAGAAGCCTCGCCGCAGCCAAGGTGCCGCCTTCGGCGCAGGGCGAATTGCAGGGCGCGATGACTTCGATCTTCTCGATCACCTCGATCATCACGCCACTGCTCTATACGGCGATCTTTTCCTGGTTCACCGGGCCGAACGCGCCCGTGACCTTCGGCGGCGCGCCCTATGTGCTCGGAGCGTGCTTCCTGACGCTGGCGCTCATCGTCTTCGTGACGAAAGTGGCGAGGCCGGCGGCGCGCACAAATGTCACTACCGGCGTCGCCGAAGATGGAGCACAGATATGAGGCCCCGTCTCAGAAGGAAGTGCCCGGCAGGGCGTTGGGGGCAGCGCTGACGGGTCAAGTCAGGCCCGCTCGGCCAGCAATTCCTCGCCTCGCTTTTCGCGGATCAGGTTGACGAAGCGGCGGAACAGATAGTGCGAATCCTGCGGGCCGGGCGATGCCTCGGGGTGATGCTGGACCGAGAACACCGGCCGGCCGGTGAGCGTGATGCCGCAGTTCGAACCGTCGAACAGCGAGACGTGGGTTTCCTCGACGCCTGACGGTAGCGAGTCGGCATCGACGGCAAAGCCGTGGTTCATCGAGACGATCTCGACCTTGCCGGTGGTGTGGTCCTTGACCGGATGGTTGGCGCCGTGATGGCCCTGATGCATCTTGGCGGTCTTGCCGCCCAGCGCCAGCGCCAGCATCTGGTGGCCGAGGCAAATGCCGAACACCGGAATGTCGGTCTTCAACAGGTCCTGGATAACCGGGACGGCATAGTCGCCTGTGGCCTCCGGGTCGCCGGGACCGTTGGAGAGAAAAATGCCGTCCGGTTGCATGGCGAGGATTTCTTCGGCGCCGGTCTTGGCTGGCACGACTGTGACCCTGGCGCCGAGGCCGGCGAGCAGGCGCAAGATGTTTCGCTTGACGCCGTAGTCGATGGCGACGACGTGCATCGAAGGCTCGGTCTGTTCGCCAAAGCCTTCGTTCCACACCCATGGCGTCTCGCGCCAGACCGAGGACTGGCCCGACGTGACCTCCTTGGCGAGATCGAGCCCGATCAGGCCGGACCACGCGGCGGCGCGACGCTTCAGATCGTCGAGGTCGAACACGCCATCGGGCGCATGGGCGATGACGGCGTTGGGCATGCCCTTTTCGCGGATCAGCGCGGTCAGCGCGCGGGTGTCGATGCCCGACAGGGCGACGATGCCGCGCTTCTTCAGCCACTGGTCGAGTCCGGTACCGGCGCGATAGTTGGACGGGTTGGTGACATCGGCCTTGAACACGGCGCCGACGGCGCCGGCGCGGGCGACCGGATTGAGGTCCTCGATGTCCTCGTCATTGGTGCCGATGTTGCCGATATGCGGGAAGGTGAAGGTGACGATCTGGCCGGCATAGGACGGGTCGGTGAGGATTTCCTGGTAGCCGGTAAGCGCTGTGTTGAAGCAGACTTCGGCGACGGCGGAGCCGGTGGCGCCGAGGCCGCGACCCTCGATGACGGTGCCGTCGGCCAGCACCAGCAGGGCGGTCGGCTTTTCGATTGCCCAGGCGGGCGTCATCTCGGCCATGGCGGCACTCCTATCAAGCTGCGTGGCTCAACGGCCCGGCGGGCCGTCCGCGCAGCAAACGGCGCCAAGCAGCGATTTCGCGGCTTCCACGCAGTCAAGCTTCAGTTCATGCAAGGCCCAGTACATAGGGGAAGGGGGCAGGGCGGTCAATGATCATGCGAAATGCGGCTTCGATTTATTTCATCTAGCAATATCAGAGGCTTGCCCTGGCATTTCTGGGTTTGCGTTGGCTCGCCCCCGGCGCTATTGTCCGCGCCGATCGAAGGAGAATGCACCATGCGCGGCAAAATCGCCGAATCCCTGAAGAGCGCGATGAAGGCGCAGGACAAGCACCGGCTGCCGACTTTGCGGCTGATCCAGGCCGCCATTCATGACCGCGACATTGCCAATCGCGGTTCGGGCAAGGAGCCGGCCAGCGACGAGGAAATCCTGCAGATCCTGGCCAAGATGGTGAAGCAGCGCGAGGAATCGGCAAAGGCATTCGACGACGGCAAACGGCCCGAACTGGCCGCGCAGGAGCGCGGCGAGATTGAGATCATCCGCACCTTCCTGCCGGCGCAGCTTGACGATGCCGCCATCCAGGCAGCGGCGCGCGAGGCGATCGCGGCGACAGGCGCGGCCAGCCAGAAGGACATGGGCAAGGTGATCGCCGCGCTGAAGCAGAAATATTCCGGCCAGATGGATTTCGGCAAGGCGAGCGGCATCGTCAAGGGGTTGCTGCAGTAAGGGTTGCTGCCCATCTCGTCGCTGGGGCGGGAAAAATCGGCTGCCCTGCGCCTGTCCGGCTGGCGGTGCGAGGGCAACGGGAATCGCAGATCGGTCTGCTTGTCCTTGGACGGGCGGCGTTTCAGTGGTGAGTTCCGATCCCCTCTGGACGGCAACGCCCTTTGCCGGGTTGGAATTGCCACAAGGCACAAGGTCCGTGGTTCTGTTCCGTTATGCCGAAGGTGAAGAGCCTCATTCGACTGGGCGCTTCCCGAATCCAAGGCCAGGAGCTGGAACTCGGATACCGCCGGGATGTTTATCCGCCATGCAACCGGAGAGATGTCATGGCTGAGAACAAAACCCACTACGAAACCGGTGCGACGAAGTATCCGGCAAAGACCGATGCCGACGCATCCGATGAATTCTCCCAGGATGCGGCCGGCAACAAGAAGCCTGCCGGCGGAGTGGGGCTCACCCGTCGGATGGGCGAAGTGGAAGGCCGAACCCACCAGTCGGACGGACAGAACCCGCCGAGGCAAGCCACGCCGGGTACCGCGACGGAAAAAGCATCCGGCGCCAGTCCGGCGGTCGCCGGGCGTTCGAAGGGCACCAAGGCTCCGAAGATCAGGCGGCAGCAGCGCTAAGCCGAACCGAGCCACTTGGCGAGAAGACTATTCGACGCCTTTCGGAACGATCCCGTCGCTTTGCCATTATCAGCACGAGGGCAGGCCCGGACAGGCAAACGCCGTGACACGGCGGCGACGCACCACTTCCTCATCCGGGCGACAACACGAACAAGACCGTGCTGACGACTAGGCACCATCGTGAGACGTTTTGGCATAGATTGGAGGCAGCCCATGGCACGCGGCAGCAAGAAACACATCGGAGCAGGTTCGCAGGGAAAGGGCTCTGGCGCAGGCGCCATGACCGTGACGCCAAAGGATAAGCTCGAAGAAAACAAGGTTCTATCCAATCGCGACAAGGCACAGCATTCCCGAGAACGCGGCTTGGATTCTAGAGAGGTCGCGACCGAGCAGCGCCAGGATCACGTCGCCAACCGGTTGCGGGATTGACGCCCGACAGGGCACCACCTTGGCACGGCTGGGAATCGCCAGAATCGTTGCCGTCGCTACTTGACGCCGACGCTTTCGGGCCAGAGCGCCTGGATTTCCCTCGGCAGCGCATCGCGAACCTTGGCCGATTGGCCAAGATCAATATGCCGTGTAAGAACGCGGAAGACCGTGCGGGCTGCATCCTCGGGATCGACGGGGCGGATTGATTTTAATTCCTCGTCGATGTGCTGCGAGAAGTCTTCCAGCGAGCGCGTTTTGTCTGGCTCAGCTGCGGGCCGGTAGTGATCGTAGTAAGCGCCGCGCACCAGCAGCGGCAATTCCGCCCCAAGCTTCGCCGCAAGTCCGATCTGCAGCCTGTCCCTTACGGCCCGCAAGACCGCGCCCAATATGTGCCATGCAATCCGCCGATCCGGGCCATGATCGGCCATGATCTCATCGAGCCAGATGTTCGTTGTCTGCAGCGTCCTGTCGAAAACGTCCAAACCGGTAGCGCTCATTATCGCCTCCTCATTTATTCGTGCCTGGTTTCGAAACGATGCTCGGGGGCAATCGTTTCGCTATCCGTCGAGAAAATCTCTCCGGCGGCTCGAGATCTGCTTGTCGGCGGAATCCGGGAACGCTCTCGATTGCGCCGGAACCCGCCCGACGTTCCTCAACTGGCGCCCAATGGTCGAGCGGCTGGGCAAAGCGCGGAACACAAACTGAGGCTGCTGTTTCCAAATGCGCGGAATGGCGGCGACCGCGCAGGCGAGGCGCGCATCAGATAAACCGATCGAGAGCGATGGCAGGACCACTGTCCCGTCGGAGAGATCCGCGATCGCTGCCACCAGGTCGCTAGGCCGAGACCTCAAGCACGATCTTGCCGCGCACATGCTCGTTTTCCAGCCGTTCCTCCGCCCTGGCGACCTCTCCAAGAGGATAGGTAGCTTGCACGAAGGGGATGACCTTGCCGGCGTCGATGAGATGGCCGATCTTCGCGAGATGTGCCGCATTCGGCTCGGCCAGATAGGAGACGCCACGCGCCCGACGCACGTTTGCCTTTTCCTGCGAAGGTTGGGAAAGCGTGGAAACGAGCGTCCCGCCTGGCTTGAGCACATCCCAGGAGCGGTCCTGCGTGTCGCCCGCGACAAGGTCGAACACCAGATCGACCTTGTCGACGACCTCTTCGAAACGCTGGTCCTTGTAGTCGATCGTCTGATCCGCGCCGAGCTCGCGGACAAAAACGATGTCCTCGGCGGAAACGGTTGTCGCGACGAACGCGCCCGCGGCCTTGGCCAACTGGATCGCCAGATGACCGACGCCGCCGGCGCCGCCATGGATGAGAACCCTTTGCCCGGATTTGAGGCCGCCATGCTCAAACAGGCCCTGCCACGCAGTAATGCCTGCGAGTGGAACGGCAGCGGCTTCCACATGGCTTAGACGGTCCGGCTTCGCAGCCGCCTCCGTCGCCTTGACCACGACATATTCGGCATTGCCGCCGCGGTCATGCCCAAGCATGGCAAATAGCGGGTCGCCCTTCTTCAACGTATGCGCTCGCGTGCCGCATGTTTCCACCGTGCCGGACACGTCACGACCGAGCGTGACCGGCAGGGGCTGGCTCGTCGAACCTTCGCGGGTCTTGTAGTCGATCGGATTGACGCTCGCCGCGCGAACCCTGAGCAGAACCTCGTCGTCAAGTGGCTGAGGCAAGGGGACTTGATCGATCGAAAGAACCTCGGGTCCGCCAAACGCATGGATGCGGACTGCTTTCATGTCGATACCTCCTCTTGGTTCGGCTGTCGGCGACGCTGTCTGCGGGTCGACGTTAGCGGCTGTGCGGCCCCGATTGCTGTGGCGCCCGCATGTTCATTTGCTCGCGCGGGCCACCCGCCAGATCACAATCGGCGCCGCAAGGACGCCAGTCCTGCTAGGCTGCGGATTGCGTTGGAGGGTTCTGATACATCATCCACAGCTCGATCGCAGCAAGGACCGCGACCAGAACGCCGATTACAACATGCACGCCCATTGCCGTGGTTGCCTGGAATCCAAGCACCCAGGGAGACACGAGTACCCAAAGACCCACAACGAGGTTCAACCACTCCTCCCAAACAGCAAAGGCGGAGAGGGCGGCAACCGAAAGCAAGAAAATCACGATGCCGCTGCCCATGGCGTTCTGGGACTGTGTCCCCGCCGCGAAGGCGAAGATCCACGGAGAGAAGAAGAGAACTGCTCCAAGGATCAGATTTGCCACGTCACAAAGCTTGGCGTTTGACCACTGGTTCATGATTTTTCTCCATCAAGCGTGCTTTCCACGCTTCCGAAGCTCAGTCGGCTGGCCTTGAAACCGCCGATCCACATGGCGGCAGGGCTACAACCGGACTTGCTGGCTCTCTAACTGCGTTGCAGGCCATTGGTTCCAATCAACAAATCTGGAGCACCATCGGCTGTGCGTGGCGCCGAGCCATTTTCCCCGGCTGGAAGCATTCAGCCACTCTTGATCCGTCCGCGGGTTATAAACGCAGCGGGAAGGTGCGAGGCGCAGGCCATCACCCATGTGATCGCCTCTCGATCATATTGGTCACCGGAGCGCCAGTCCTCGAAGTAGGCGTTCAACGTGTCGACACGCTCGGGCCAGACGTCGCTGGCCTGCAGCCCCAGTGACACGCCGAAATTGGTGAAAGCGAACTTCGTGTCGCGCAGCCACGGCGCGCGGCTGAAATAACCCGGCGGGTCGACCCACATTGTTTCCAGGGTTCCAAGCGATCGCCTCGTCTGGGTCTCGGCCCATGGCTCCGCGGGGAAGAAGTGGGCGAGCCACAGCATCATGCCGAGACCGAGATCCTGTTCGATATCGAGCGCTTGCCAATCGCGCTCGATCAGGTCACGCATCTGCGCGATTTCGGGCGCCAGCCCGTCTTCATCGAGCATCCGGTAGGAGACATAGCCATCATAGGCGTCCATGCTGCCGAGGCCATAGCCGGGATAAGGATTGCTCAAGTCCTCCTGCATCTTCCAGATCACACCGCGGCCCGGGATCACAAAAGCCGGGTGAATGTCACGCGCCAGCACGATACCGCGCGCGCGGTATCGCGGCTTCAGATCGCCGAGACGCGCCAAGGCAAACAGCCACATCGCCAGGTAGTGGAAATACTGACCGTCACGATCAGCTGCTTCCCCGATTCTCAGTCCGCGCCGACGGCCGAGCACACGCTCAACATCGGCCACAAGCCGCTCAGCCTCGTCCAGCCAGCGCGCCTCGCCAGTTTCCGTATAGAGTGAGACGTAGAGCACGACCCCGAACGCATCGGTCCAGAGGTAACGCAAGCCATTAGGCCAGATGCGTTCGGCGCGCATCCAATCGAGTTTTCGCAGCACATAGTCGACGTCACGCAACATTGGCACCAAACCCGAACGGATAGACCATGCGGTTGCGGCATACCAAGCGACATCCGCCTCTGTCTGGGTCGATTATCGCAATCTGGTCGGCAGCGCGCAGCCCGACGCCGGCCTTGTTAAGCCGACCTCAATGCATCTGCGAATGCTGTCCGCCTTGCTGCGAGATGCCGCTCAATGCCTCACCCGCCCTTGCCGATTCGCCATTCATGGCGAGGTCGCCAAGCGAAACAATGCCGATCAGTCGCTTGTCGCGGTTCAACACCGGCAGGCGCCTCACTTGAAGCTCACCCATTTTGTGAAGGACGTCGTCTGCGTCTTCGTCGTCGAAACAATATTCGACATCAGGGCTCATTACCTCGCGAATTTTGGCGTCGGGTCCTTTGCCCTGGGCGATGCCCCGGATCGCGATATCCCGGTCCGTTATCATGCCGACAAGCCGGTCGTTCTCACCCACCGGCATGACGCCGGCGTCGAGACGGCCCATGGTTCGGGCGGCTTCGCGTATGGTTTGCTCCGGATTGGCGATCTGGACGTCTTTCGTCATACAATCGGCAATTCTCATCGTAACCTCCTCTCGTTCCGCGGCCCCGCGCCACCTGATGCTTGAATGAGCGCCCTTGGAAAACGTTCCATGGTTTCGGTCTTCGCGAGCAAATAGCCTGCCGACATCTTTGGTACTCTTTTCATGGGCGAACCGCCGTCGGCGGCCGTCGAAGGAGAATGCGCCATGCGCGGCGAAATCGCCGAATCCTGAAGAGCATTATGAAGGCGCAGCACAAGCACCGGCTGCCGACATCGCGGCGGGGCCATTCACGACCGAGGCAGCCGCAGCATCAGGCAAGCGCCGTGGAGGTCGCTTGCTGGCTGGAGTATCCAGCCGAGTTCATGCAGGCCGTGCCCGGTTTTCTACGCTGAGCCTCGGCGTGCTTGAGCGAAGTCCGCAGAGAGCGAACTTCATGGCCCTTTGCAAATCGGCACCGGCTGCGGCGCCGGTGCCGGGTGATCCTTGCTGTACTGAGCGATGATCGGCTCGAGGGTCTTTCTCGGCCAGAATTTCGGAGTGCCGATTTCCTTCAGGCAGGATGCGTTCCAGTAAGCGCCCGACCGCGAACGGCTGGACGCTACCGCGGCGATGTCGCGTGATTCAGGGTAGATGTAGAGCGTCGTCGGGTTGTCCTTGACCATTGGGATGATCTGCTTGGCATCCGCCGGCGACCAGCTGGTGCAGCCATTGCTGCGGCCGCTTGCGTAGTCCACCAGCTTGCCGAACGGCACGTAGCCATCATGGTCGGCGTGCGAGCTGTTGGGATTTTTGCGCAGGCACATGCCGTGCAGCACCTGGGCAGCGTGGCCGCCGATCACCCGTTGCCTGGCGTTCGCGGCTTCGCCTTCACCGTCGAACTGTATGAAGGTGCGCTGGAAAACCGCATCCTGTTTCGCGCCGGTACGGTAGTAGCCCTTGAACGAGGTTTTCGCCTCGCTGGTCATATAGGCGCCGCCGGCGGTCAACGATGAATCCATCGCATTGCCGAAGTTCTTCGCGCAGCGTCTGCCGTTGGCGAAATCGACGACGCCTTTCAAATTCCGGCCGCTGCCGTGGCCCGACGAAATCGCGCGAAACGACTGGCTGGCTTCGCAAACGACATAATAGCGGTGTCCGGGCTTGCCATTGCCCAGATCGCTGGGGCGCGTCGCGTCCATGGCGAAGTAGCAGGGGTTTTTGACCGCACCTTGCGCCACCTTCTTGAGGTAGAGCGCGCGTGCCCGTTCCAGCACCACTTGTGAGATCTGCCCGTCGCTGTCGCCGACATGGGCCTGCAGCCAGGTCGGAACGTCAGATGGTGCGGCAAAGGATCGGGCCGACACCGCCACGGCGATGACGATGACAAGAAGGCTGGCGACGACACCCAGAGAGACAGATCTCAACCGCACCGGATCAATTCTCCTGTCGAAGCGCTTTGCGATTCCCTGCGGTGTTGCCGCCGAGAATCAATCATAAATGGTCCCGCATCAATCTGCGAAACACATCTTGTTTAGCACACCCACCAGGACGGATCTGTCAGGCAGCCTTCATTGGGCGGCTGCCGCCAGGTTCAAGAGGTGCGCAACCGATGGTGGATTGTGCTGCGCGCGCAGCGCGTCGGCTGACTGACGAACGACTTCGGAAATCCGCAGCAGCTGTTTGGCGATGGGACTGGTGTTGCGCCAGACCATGCCGATCGTGCGCGAGGGCTGGGGACTTCTGAAGCGCGCGATGGAAACCGGTGCCGAGCGCGTCTCCACCGCCACGGCCATTTCCGGAATCAAGGTGACGCCGATGCCGGCGCCGACCATCTGCACCAAGGTCGACAGCGAGCTGCCGTCCAGCAACTCGCGTGGCCGCGCCGAATGCATGCTGCAGAACGACAGCGCCTGGTCGCGAAAGCAATGGCCCTCCTCCAGCAAAAGCAGCCGCATCTCGCGCAGCATTTCGCGATTGGGCACCGGCTTTCCCTCGTCCTCGCCGGGCCGGACCAACACGAAGTTCTCGGCAAACAGCACGACCTCCGTCAACGATGGTTCGGACACCGGCAGCGCGACAATAGCCGCGTCGAGCCGACCATCCGCCAGTTCCTGGATCAGCTTTTGCGTCAGCGTCTCGCGCACATGGATATCGAGACCGTCATGCATGCGCGAGAGATTGCCGATGATGGTCGGCAAAAGGTACGGCGCGACCGTCGGGATGACGCCGATGCGGAGCCGGCCGACCAGCCGGTCGCGCGAGGAGCGGGCGAGATCAGTCAGTTCGTCCACCGAGCGCAGGATGTCGCGGACGCGCAAGGCAAACTCCTCGCCGAAATTGGTCAGCTGGACCTGCCGCGGACCTCTTTCGAACAGCTCGGTGCCGAGCGTCGCCTCCAATTCCTTGATCTGCACCGAGATGGCGGGCTGGGAGATCGCGCATGCATCGGCCGCGCGGCCGAAATGGTTGTGTCGGGCCAGCGCCTCGAAATAACGCAGCTGCTTCAGCGTCAGGTTTGTCATAGTGTGATCTTATCGCTGCAATCAGGAAATCCAACTTAAATTAATCACGCGGCTTTGCTATAGGAACTGTAAGGAGGAGCAGCCAGGACCGCCTGGTCCAGGCGCCCGCAGTGACGGGACTTCCAAGATATTCGGTCGCGTATCGGGCGCAGGTCATCGCGCCTGCCATGAACGGACCACCTCCAGGGACATCCAGTGTCCTTGCTCACGCAGCAGTTGAAGCAGCACAACACAGCCACGATCGGAGAAAAACATGGACGCCAACACAGACGACAACAGCAAGGGCAAATGCCCGGTTGCGCATGGGTCCTCCCGCAGGAGCAACCGTGACTGGTGGCCAAACCAACTTGACCTCGGCGTTCTGCATCAGCAATCGAACCTCACCGACCCGATGGGTGAGGCGTTCGACTATGCCAAGGAATTCAAGTCGCTCGATCTTGATGCGGTGATCAAGGATCTGCACCATGTGATGACGGATTCGCAGGATTGGTGGCCCGCCGATTTCGGCCACTACGGACCGCTGTTCATCCGCATGGCCTGGCACAGTGCCGGCACCTATCGCATCGGCGACGGCCGTGGCGGCGCCGGCGCCGGCCAGCAGCGTTTCGCGCCGCTCAACAGCTGGCCGGACAATGCCAATCTCGACAAGGCGCGCCGGCTGCTGTGGCCGGTCAAGCAGAAATACGGCAGGAAGATCTCCTGGGCCGACCTGTTGATCCTCGCCGGCAATGTCGCGCTGGAATCGATGGGCTTCAAGACCTTCGGCTTCGCCGGCGGCCGCGCCGACGTCTGGGAGCCCGAGCAGGACGTGGACTGGGGTTCGGAAACCAAGTGGCTCGACGACGAGCGCTACTCCGGCGATCGTGAACTCCAAGGCCATCTCGGCGCTGTGCAGATGGGTCTGATCTACGTCAATCCGGAAGGGCCGAACGGCAAGCCGGATCCGCTGGCTTCGGCACGCGACATCCGCGAAACCTTCGGCCGCATGGCGATGAACGACGAGGAGACCGTGGCGCTGATCGCGGGCGGTCACACCTTCGGCAAGACGCACGGCGCCGGCGATGCCTCGTTGGTGGGAGCCGAGCCGGAAGGCGCCGGCATCGAAGCGCAGGGCCTCGGCTGGTCGAGCAAGCATGCCACCGGCATTGCAGGCGACGCGATCACCTCGGGCCTCGAGGTGACCTGGACCACGACGCCGACCAAGTGGAGCAACAACTTCTTCGACAATCTGTTCAACTACGAATGGGAGCTGACGAAGAGCCCGGCGGGCGCCCATCAATGGACGCCGAAGGGCGGCGCCGGTGCCGGCACCGTGCCGGATGCGCATGATCCGTCAAAGCGCCGCGCGCCTTCCATGCTGACCACCGATCTCGCGCTGAGGGTCGATCCGGCCTACGAAAAGATCTCGCGGCGTTTCCACGAGCATCCTGACCAGTTCGCCGACGCGTTTGCCCGTGCCTGGTACAAGCTGACCCACCGCGACATGGGCCCGGTCGCTCGCTATCTCGGCCCGCTCGTGCCGAAGGAAGTGCTGATCTGGCAGGATCCGATCCCGGCGGTCGACCACGAATTGGTCAGCGAGCAGGATGTCGCATCCCTGAAGTCGAAGATCCTGGCATCGGGCCTGTCGGTCTCCGAGTTGGTCTCGGCCGCTTGGGCGTCGGCCTCGACGTTCCGCAATTCCGACAAGCGCGGCGGCGCCAACGGTGCCCGGATCCGGCTCGCGCCGCAGAAGGACTGGGAGGTCAACCAGCCGGCCGAACTGGCGAAGGTGCTTGCCAGCCTTGAAGGCATCCAGAACGAGTTCAACGCGGCACAGACCGGCGGCAAGAAGGTCTCACTTGCCGACCTCATCGTGCTCGGCGGCGTCGCCGCGGTCGAAAAAGCCGCGAAAGACGGGGGCCATGAGGTGAAGGTGCCATTCACGCCAGGCCGCATGGACGCCACTCAGGAACAGACGGATGTTCATTCCTTTGCGCCGCTCGAGCCGAAAGTAGATGGCTTCCGCAACTATGCCAGGGGCAAACAGCCGATGTCGACCGAAGCCATGCTGGTCGATCGGGCGCAATTGCTGTCGCTGACGGCGCCGGAGATGACGGTGCTGGTCGGCGGCTTGCGGGTGCTTGGCGCCAACACGGCCAAGTCGAAGCACGGCGTGTTCACCGACCGGCCGGGGACGCTGACCAACGACTTCTTCGTCAACCTGCTCAGCATGAACACGGTCTGGGATCCGGCCGCCGGCTCCGACGAAGTCTACGAAGCGCGCGACCGTAAGACCAAGGCGGTCAAGTGGACCGGCACGCGCGCAGATCTGATCTTCGGTTCGCACGCACAATTGCGTGCACTTGCCGAGGTCTATGGCTCCGCGGACGCCGGGCAGAAATTCGCCAGGGATTTCGTGGCAGCATGGACCAAGGTGATGAACGCCGACCGCTTCGACATCGCCTGAGATCGCTAGAGCGGGATGCATTTGAATTGAACCTGGCATCCCGCTCTAACTGTTTGTTTTAGCCGCATTTCTGCGACGCCAAGCGATTCCGCTTGGCTGCAAAATGCTCTAGTGGCGATCCAGTGCGACCGTGCCGGAGCGGCAATCCTCCCAAGGACTTGGATCAGGGCCGCGTTTCCAGCGATGGGAACGCGGCCCTGTCGCAAGAGGCTGCCCCTTGGTGGACCGTGCCTCGCCGGGCGATGCTGCTATCTTATCGCCGTAGCGTCTCCGCCGGTGCACCATGGTCGAAATCGTCAAACCCGCGCTTGAACATCTGCCGTCCTACAAGGCGGCGCTCGAGCGTGGCTGGTCGCCGGACAATGTGCGGCTGATGGAAGCGACGCGCGAGCAGCTTGCGGCAATCGAAAAAGATCCAGTGGCCTTTCTCGCCGACCTCGACGATCCCCAAGCCAGGGGCGGCCCGATCACCTTGCCGGATGGCAGGCAAGTGCCGCGCCTGCCGGGCTTCCGCCGCTGGATATGGGACGGCGAGGCGTCGGGCTCGATCGGCTTCCGCTGGCAGCCAGGAACGGCGGAGCTGCCACCACATGTGCTTGGCCATATCGGCTATGCGGTGGTGCCGTGGAAGCGGCGGCGCGGCTACGCCACCGAGGCGCTGCGGCTGATGCTGGACGAGGCGAGGGCGGTCGGGCTGCCCTATGTCGAGATCACCGCCAAACCAGGCAATCCGGCATCGCACAAGGTGATCCTGGCCAATGGCGGCAAGCTCGTCGAACGCTTCTTCGAGGACGCCGCCTATGGCGGGGCGGAGAGTTTGCGGTTTCGGATCGAGCTGTAGGTGGGGCGGGGTTGAATCTGCTCGCGCCCTCTCTTCGAGCGTTGCGCCGCCCCTCATCCGCCTGCCGGCACCTTCTCCCCGTATAGCGACGGGGTGAAGGGGGCTGCCGCGACCTCGGCGCCTTTTCTGCAGCGCTGGTGATTGGCGAAACCATTGATGAGGGCGTCCTTCGCCCCGTTTACGGGGAGAAGATGGCGGCAGCCAGATGAGGGGCGGCGCCGACGTAGACATGGGATCGGTATAGCAACTGCCCGACACGCAAGCTGCCCCGTCGAACCTCTCAATCATGCTCGTCAGCGCACAGCGCGTGGTCGGATAGCTCGCGGATGACGTAGCAGTCGCCGACCTTCTCGCCATTGCAGCAGGTGGCGATGCGTTCGAGTTCGGCCTCCAGCCGCTTCAGCCGGGCGATCTTCTCCCGCACCGAGATCAGTTGTTCCTCGGCGATCCGGTCGGCGTGGCCGCACAATTCGATCAGCGAGCGGATGTCCTCGACAGCGAAACCGAGGTCGCGGGCGTGGCGGAAAACCGGCGTCCACTCTACTCCGCTGGGGCCGTCAGTGGCGGCGTGGCGTTGCTGCGCCCTTCCCAGACATAAGAGGCGAGCGCCACCGCGACGGCGACCAGCATGGCGATAGCACCAAGCAGCGGCAGGCTGCGGTAGCCATAGCCGGCATTTAGCATGGCGGCGCCCAGCGACGCGGCCAGCGCGATGCCGACATTGAAGCCGGACGGAATGAGCGACGAAGCGAGGTTCGAGGCGTCTGCCGTCCAGGCCAGGATCCGGGTTTGGATCGGTGTGCCGATGGCGAAGTTGAGACCGCCCCAGATGACGATGGCGACAATCATCGGCAGGGGATAGGGGCTCACGGCATGGATGATGGCTAGCGTCACCGCCTGCAGGGCCAGCATGGTGATCAATGACGGCATCAGCTTCCAGTCGGAGAGCTTGCCGCCGAGAACGACACCGAGCGTTGCGCCGACGCCGTTGAGCAGCAGCACCCACGGCACCAGGTTCTCGTCGAGCCCGGTGACCTCCAGCAAAGTCGGCGTGATGTAGGTGAACAGGCCGAACTGGCCGATCATCAGCATCAACATCAGGATCAGCGAGGTCCAGACCTGCTGGCGAGCCAGCACGCGAACCTCGCGGGCGAGGCCGGCGGGCTTGACCTGATATCCCGTCGCGCGCGGCAACAGCGCCGCCATGGCAAGCGTTGCCGCCACGCCGAGCGCGCACATCACCCAGAAGGTGGCGCGCCAGCCCCAGATGTTGCCGATCGCGGTGCCGGCGGGCACGCCTATGACGTTGGAGACGGTGAGGCCGGACAGGATGACGGCAACCGCCATGCCGCGCTGGTCCTCGCGCACAAGACCGACGGCGACGACCATGGCGACGCCGAAATAGGCGCCATGCGCGACCGCGACGGCAATGCGCAACAAAAGCATCGAGGTGAAGTCGGGTGCCAGCGCGCAGGCCGCCTGGCCGATGGTGAAGGCGATGGCGAGGCCGAGCAGCAAGCTCTTGCGCGACAGCGACTTGGTGGCTAGCGCCAGCAGCGGACCGCCGACGGCTATGCCGCAGGCATAGCCGGAGACGAGATAGCCGGCCGAGGGAACCGAAACGCCAAGCCCTTGCGCCACTTGCGGCAGCACGCCGGCAATGACGAATTCGGTGGTGCCGAAGGCAAAGGCGGCGATGAACAAGGCGATGAGCGGAAGCGACATAGCGGGAATTGGATCCTCGAACGCAGGCCTCAAACCACGGATGAGCGTCGCGGGCAATCCAGAAATTGTTGGCGCCGCTTTAGCTTTTCTTGATCGAGTTTCCGCGCGACGGCCCGGCGAGGGCACGCGAACTCGGTCGTGCACCGAGGGCCGCTATGCCACGGTTTTGCGCCCGTAAGGAATTTTCAGCCACGTCCGCTCGTGAAAATAGTATAGCAGCGATTTGGTGACGACCTCGGTCAGGCCGATTGCCGCGGCGAGCTTGATGCTTCCGGTCACGACCAGCGAGATGATCATCGTGTCGATGGTGCCGGTCACCCGCCAGGAGAGCGCCTTGGCGAAGCTGCGCGAATGGGTGTCCATCGATTTCCTCCGAAAGGCTGGGCTAATGAACCCTTATCCCGACTGGAGGAAACAGAGCAAAGGTATTTTGCCGCCGAAGCGAGTACGGTGCTAGACGGTGTCGTGATCAGCTCGCCTTCAGCCGCGACCCGGTGAGCAGGCCGCGCTCTTCGAGCACCGGATAGGCCATCGAGGCCAGCAGCGAGTTGATCTGCTTCAGGTCGCGGATGGTGTCGAGATGGATCGAGCTGGTCTCGACGCTCTTGGCGGTGCCATCGCGCAGGCGCTCGAAATGGCTGGCGCTGGTTTCCTTCTCGCGGTCGCGCAGCTGGTCCTTTTCCAGCACCAGCTGGCGGGCGGTTTCGGGATCGCGCGACACCAGCACGTTGAAGGCAAGCCGCGCGTTGGCGAGCACCGAACTGTGGAAGGCGAACAACTCGCTCCAGCCCTCGTCGGTGAATTCCAGTCCGCGCTCGAACTTCTTCTTCACATGCACCAGCATGTTGCGCACGATGATGTCGCCGACCTGCTCGAGCTTGACGCAGGCGCCGATCAACTCCTGGCAGCGCAGCGCCTCGTCCTCGGTCAGCGGGTTCCTGGTCAGCTTGGCCAGATAGAGCTTGATCGCGGCATGCTTCCTGTCGACGCGATCGTCGAGTGCAGCCAGCGCCATGATCTTGTCGGCGTCGGCACTTTCATAGAGCTCGATGATGCGCTTGAGCATGATCTCGACCGTCTCGCAGACGCGCACCACCTCGCGCGTGGCATTGGCCAGCGCCTGGCTTGGCACGTCCAGCGCGCTCTCGTTGAGCGCGGACAGCTCGACGACGTCGAGCGAGGCGGCCGGCACGGGCCTAGTGCCGAGCGCCACGATCTTCTCCGAGGCGCGGTAGACGAACCCGGCCAGCGGCAGCCCGGCGAGCAGGATCAGCACGTTGAACAGGATGTGGGCGTTGACGATCTGGTCCGCGGCCGTCGAACCGAGGAAGGCGAAGTGCGGCCTGAAGATCATAACCAGGATCAGCATGACCAGAGAGCCAAGCCCGCGCATCAGGAGATTGCCGATCGGCACGACGCGCACTTCGGGGCTCGACGAGCGTGTCAGCATCGGCGCGATAATCGAGGAGCCGAGATTGACGCCGAGGATGAGGACGACGCCGAGTTCCGGCGTGATCAGGCCACGACCGGCCAGCGTCGCCATCAAGAGAACCGCCGCGATGCTCGACTGGAACAGCCAGGTGATCAGCGCCGCCAGCAGATAGGCGGTGATGGAATCGGTGGAGAAGTAGTTGATGATGACCGGCAGGAGCTGGCTGTTGCGCAGCGGTTCCGATGCCTGGCCGATCATTTCCAGCGACAGGATCAACAGGCCGATGCCGACCAGGATGCGGCCGGACTGGCGCCAGTCGCGCCGCTCGGTGGCCATGAACATCACCGTGCCGGTGATCAGGCAAAGCGGCACCAGCAGGGTGAGATCGAAGGTCAGCAGCTTGACCACCAGCGCCGAGCCGATCTCGGCCCCACGCACGGCAAGTTGGCCCGCGGCGCCCGAGACGATGCCGGAGCCGGCGAAGGAGCCGACCAGCAGCGTGACGGCGGTGGAGCTCTGCAACGCGATGGCGAGGCCGGTGCCGGCCAGCACCGCCATGATCGGATTGCGCATGGTGGCGCGCAGACGATGGCGCAGCACGTCGCCATAGGCACGCTCGACGCCGGTCTTCACCATGCGGGTGGCAAACAGCATCAGCGCCACGGCGCCGGCCAGATGCAGAAGGACGACGGAGCCGCTCATTTCTTTTTCGCCTGCATGCGAACGGGGCGCGCGACGCGGCCAGCGTGGCGAGCGGGATGAAAAGCGGGGTTACGAATCATGTTCATGGCGATGGTCGATAATAACTCGAATATTTTAGCCGGATAATAAAATCTTGTCGATTTCAAAGGGCCGTTGCCGCGCGACAGGCAGTGTCGGAAAATGGATTGAGGCGCAAAAGGTTGCATTGCCGGGCTACCGTGGCACGGCGGATTCGCGCGGGTTGCCGCGCTTGTCTCCTACCTTTGCGAGGATGTTCAACTCCCTCGATTAAATGAAGGAATTCATTACACAATTGTAATGCCGGCGTTCAGTTTCGGTTCATCAGTGCCGCGCTATTCCCCTGATGTCGACAACCAAGGAGACTTCCATGAAACGCATTGTCCTTTCCGCCCTCGCTTTCTCGATGCTGGCCGCCACGTCACTCACCGGCCAGGCCGCGCCTCTGAATGCACCGGTCGCGCCGCAGTCGAACTATAGCCAGGTCGACTGGCAGAAGCCCGGCCACCATACCGATGTGAAGAAGCGCGTCTTCAAGAAGACGGTCGTCGTGAAGCGCAGCCATTGGCGCAATGGCCAGAAATATTCCAGCTGGAAGCGTCACCAACCGATCCGCGATTATGGCCGCTATGGCCTGCATCGTCCCGGCCGTGGCCAGGAATGGATCCGCGTCGGCAACGACTATGTGCTGGTCGGCATCCTCTCCGGCGTCATCTTCGGCGCGCTTGCCGCTCATTAACCGGCACTTAGCCGGACATTGAAGGGAGGCGGCCCGCCACGGCCGCTTTTCTGCCGTCCGCGACCAACCCCTCACCAACATTAAGAAGTTTTGAAACTGCTTGCCGAAAATATCACGATGTGCGATATTTTCGAGGTGAAGCGGGTCATTCTCCTTCCTCTGGCTGCCAAGGCGCTGCGAAAGCATCGGGCGGATGCCGAGAGAATTCTGTCGAAGATAGAAGCATATGCCAATGACCCGACCAGCCTTGCAAACATGGTCAAGGCTTTGCAAGGCTCGACCGCTCTGCGTTTGAGGGTGGGTGACTATCGTGTGGTGTTCGAGGAAACGGATCAGGAGATCATCGTCACCAGGATCGGACCGCGCGGGTCGGTTTATGATTGAAGGGATGCCAAGGTGAACAACGTTGCCTATGTCACGACGCCAGGTGGCGAGGAACTGGCCATCTTGCCACGCAGCGAACTGGATGCGTTGCGGGAATCGCTGGACCACGCACAGGCGCTGGGCAGCTTTCGCGCAGGCCAGATTCCAGGACTTACTCCGGACGAGGCGCGGGCTCTTGTCGCAGCGGTCTCTCCGCTTGCTTTCTGGCGCAGGTATCGCAAGCTTACCCAAGCTGTGCTCTCCGCGTCCGTCGGAGTGACGCAGAACTACCTTTCTGAAATCGAGAACGGAAAGCGTGGAGGGGATGTCGCGCTTTGGCTGCGGCTGGCTCGCGCGCTCGAACTGCCGGTTGAAAGTCTCGTCGACGAAGGCGATTGATCGACAGACTATGGGCAAGGCCGCCTTTTGCCCTGTGGAAACCGGGTATGGCCCGCATTAGGGGTCGTCGGATTTCGCGGGCATGATTATATGGTGGGGAAACGAGTTCCCCGATGCGCTTTCCGCCTGCTTTCCTCGACGAGATACGCGACCGCGTGCCGATTTCATCGGTTATCGGCCAGCGCGTTGCGTGGGACCGGAAGAAGACCAACGCGCCGCGCGGCGACTATTGGGCCTGCTGCCCGTTCCATGGCGAGAAGAGCCCGTCCTTCCACTGCGAGGACAAGAAGGGCCGCTACCATTGTTTCGGCTGCTCGGTCTCGGGCGATCATTTCAAGTTCCTGACCGAACTCGACGGGATGAGCTTTCCCGAAGCGGTCGAAAAGATCGCCGACATGGCCGGCGTGCCGATGCCGGTTCGCGATGCTCAGGAGGAGCGGCGCGAAAAGGAACGCGCCAGCCTGACCGACGTCATGGAGATGGCGACCACCTTCTTCCAGGAACGGCTGCAGGGACCGGAAGGCGCGAAAGCCCGCGCCTATCTGCGCGATCGTGGACTGACACCGGCGACGCAGCAATCGTTCCGGCTCGGCTTCGCGCCCGATAGCCGCAATGCGCTCAAGGAGCATCTTGCCGCCAAGGGGGTGCCGAAGGCCGATATCGAGGCCTGCGGGCTGGTGCGCCACGGCGACGACATCCCGGTCTCCTATGACTGGTTCCGCGACCGCATCATGTTCCCGATCCCGGATTCGCGCGGCAAGATCATCGCCTTCGGCGGGCGCGCGCTGCAGCCGGATGCGCTGGCCAAATACATGAACTCGCCCGATACCGAGCTCTTCCACAAGGGCAATGTGCTCTATAATTTCGCCCGCGCCCGCCAAGCAATGGGAAAGGGGGTCCTGGCCAAGGGCGGCACGGTAATCGCCGTCGAGGGCTATATGGACGTCATCGCGCTGGCGCAGGCCGGCTTCGAGAATGTCGTGGCGCCGCTCGGCACCGCGCTCACCGAAAACCAGCTAGAATTGCTTTGGCGCATGGCGCCGGAGCCGATGTTGTGTTTCGACGGCGACAAGGCCGGGCTCAAAGCGGCGTGGCGCGCGGCCGACATGGCGCTGCCGTCGGTGCAGGCCGGGCGTTCGGCGCGCTTCGCGCTGCTGCCGGAAGGCAAGGATCCCGACGATCTGGTCAAGGCCGAAGGACCGGATGCTTTCCGTCGCGTACTGGCCGACGCGCGGCCGCTGGTCGATCTGTTGTGGATGCGTGAGACGGCGGGCGGCGTCTTCGACACGCCGGAGCGGCGGGCCGAGCTCGAGAAGACGCTGCGCGAACTGACCAGCCGCATTCGCGATGAAAGCCTGCGCTACCATTATCAGCAGGAGATGCGCGAACGCGTGCTGAGCTTCTTCGGCTCGCAGCGCAGTGCGCGCCAAGGGCGTCAAGATGGCGGCCGGCCAGGCGAGCGCGGCCAGGGCAAGACGCCCGCACCCGGCGGACAGTTCGCCAAGAGTGGTGGCGGCCGCATCGCGATCACTGAAAGCCTCGGCCAGTCAGCTTTGGTCAAGCGTGGCAGCGAGGGGATGTCGGTGCGCGAGGCGACGATCATTGTCGCGCTGATCAACCATCCAGCGTTGATCGACGAGAATTTCGCGCATATCGAGTTTCTCGATCTCGCCAACTCCGATCTGCGACGGCTGCATGCGGCGATCCTCGATGCGATGGCGCATGACATGGCCAATGACCGTCATGCCGTTATCGCCACGATCGAACGCGCCGGCTGCGCCGAGATCTGGGAGCGGGCCGTCGGCTTGATCCGGCGTATGCGTCAATGGCCGGCGCTGGAGACCGCTGCCCTTGACGATGCCCGCGACGCTTTCAGCCAGGCACTGCACTTGCAGCGCAGCGCGCGCACCTTACATAAGGAGCTGAAACAGGCGGAAGCGGCGCTCGCCACCGATCCCACGGACGAAAACTACCGGCACCTGATCGAAATTCAGGCGCAATTTCAGGATGTACAGGCAACGGAAGCGCTGATCGAAGGATTCGGCGTGTCCTCGGGCAGGGCCGGGCGGGCTTAGTTTGAAGCGAGTGAAATGTGAAGGCGTTGTTGCGCGTCGAAATGGCGTGCGGCGGGCTAAGTCGGGTAATTGATTCGCTTTTTTAAGGCGAATCATGCGAGAGGCGCTTGACCTTCTGGCAGAATGACGGAATCAGGACGATTCGAAACGTTAACCCGAACCCGCGTCGACGGGAAATAAGCGATGTGAGGGTACTGGTCACTGGACAGGCAGCCTGCCTGCCACAGATACCAGGGTTAATCTGGACTTAATGCATGTTGCCCAAAAGGAAACCGGTTTTGGGGCAACGACATGCACCAAACGACGAGTTGATGCAGTTACTGGCCCGGTGAAGCGCGTTCATAAGCGAGCGCATCCGATTTGACTGGTCCGACAGCTTACGCGGCTTTGATGTTCGGCCGCTAGGAGAAGATAAAGACTATGGCGACAAAGGAAAAGGAAGAGGTCGAAACCGAACGCGAAGGCGCCACCGATGGCCCTCTGCTCGACCTTTCCGATGATGCTGTCAAGAAGATGATCAAGGCCGCCAAGAAGCGCGGTTATGTCACCATGGACGAGCTGAATTCGGTGCTGCCCTCCGAGGAAGTGACCTCCGAGCAGATCGAGGACACGATGGCGATGCTGTCCGACATGGGCATCAACGTGGTCGAGGACGACGAGCAGGGCGAGGAGCCCGAGGCCGCCGATACCGCGGCCGATGCCGAGGAAGACGCCAACGAACTGGCCGAGCAAACCGGCACAGCGGTCGCCGCCGCCACGACCAAGAAAGAACCGACCGACCGCACCGACGATCCGGTGCGCATGTATCTGCGCGAGATGGGCTCGGTCGAGTTGCTGTCGCGCGAGGGCGAAATCGCCATCGCCAAGCGCATAGAGGCCGGCCGCGAGACGATGATCGCGGGCCTGTGCGAAAGTCCGCTGACTTTCCAGGCCATCATCATCTGGCGCGACGAGCTCAACGAATCCAAGATCCTGCTGCGCGAGATCATCGACCTCGAAGCCACCTATGCCGGACCGGAAGCCAAGCAGGCGCCGGTCGTCGAGCGCATCGAGGAAGCCAAGGTCGAGGATAAGCCGCGCCGTTCGCGCGACGAGGAAGACGACATCACCAATGTCGCCGCCGATACGCGCGGGCTGGTCGATGACGACGAGGAAGACGAGGACGAAGCGAGCCTTTCGCTGGCGGCCATGGAAGCGGAACTCCGCCCGCAGGTGATGGAGACGCTCGACGTCATCGCCGACACCTACAAGAAGCTGCGCAAGCTGCAGGACCAGCAGGTCGAGAACCGTCTGGCCGCCGCCGGCACGCTGTCGCCCAGCCAGGACCGCCGGCTGAAGGAGCTGAAGGACCAGCTGATCAAGGCGGTGAAGTCGCTGTCGCTCAACACGGCGCGCATCGAGGCGCTGGTCGAGCAGCTCTACGACATCAACAAGCGCCTGGTGCAGAACGAGGGCAAGCTGCTCAGGCTCGCCGAAAGCTATGGCGTGCGCCGCGAGGAGTTCCTGAAGGAATATCAGGGTTCCGAGCTCGACCCGAACTGGACGCGCGCGATCGGCAACCTGACCTCGCGCGGCTGGAAGGAATTCACCAAGAACGAGAAGGACGCGATCAAGGACCTGCGCGCCGAGATCCAGAACCTCGCCACCGAAACGGCGATCTCGATCCTGGAATTCCGCAAGATCGTCAACCAGGTGCAGAAGGGCGAGCGCGAAGCGGCGATCGCCAAGAAGGAAATGGTCGAGGCCAATCTGCGCCTCGTCATCTCCATCGCCAAGAAATACACCAATCGCGGCCTGCAGTTCCTCGACCTGATCCAGGAAGGCAATATCGGCCTGATGAAGGCGGTGGACAAATTCGAATACCGCCGTGGCTACAAGTTCTCGACCTACGCGACATGGTGGATCAGGCAGGCGATCACCCGTTCGATCGCCGATCAGGCGCGCACCATCCGCATTCCGGTGCACATGATCGAAACGATCAACAAGATCGTGCGCACCTCGCGCCAGATGCTGCACGAGATCGGCCGCGAGCCGACGCCGGAAGAACTGGCCGAAAAGCTCGCCATGCCGCTCGAAAAAGTGCGCAAGGTGCTGAAGATCGCCAAGGAGCCGATCTCGCTCGAAACGCCGGTCGGCGACGAGGAGGATTCGCATCTGGGCGATTTCATCGAGGACAAGATGGCGATCCTGCCGATCGACGCGGCGATCCAGGCCAATTTGCGCGAGACCACCACGCGCGTGCTGGCCTCGCTGACGCCGCGCGAGGAGCGCGTTCTGCGCATGCGCTTCGGCATCGGCATGAACACCGACCATACGCTTGAAGAAGTCGGCCAGCAGTTCTCGGTCACCCGCGAACGTATCCGCCAGATCGAGGCCAAGGCGTTGCGCAAGCTGAAGCACCCGAGCCGCAGCCGCAAGCTCAGGAGCTTCCTGGATAGCTAGGACCTCCGACATCAAAGAGTTCAAGGGCGCCACTGGCGCCCTTTTTCGGTTTCGGGGCATGCTCTTGCGGCTCGGACGCTTCGGGAGGATAATTTCGTATCGGATGCATTTTCTGGGCGACAACCCGGATGCCCGCCCCGGCGAAGCCGCCGTGCTCCGTGGCCCCGGAGGAGGTGTGCCATGACAAGCTACATCGTGCTGATGAACTGGACCGAGCAGGGCGCCAAAAACGTGCGCGATTCACCGAAGCGGCTCGACGCCGCCAGGAAGCAGCTGGGAGATATGGGCGGATCGTTCAAGGCGTTCTACCTGACCATGGGCGAGTACGACATGGTGGCGCTGGTCGAAGCCCCCGACGACGCGGTCCTGGCGCGTTTCTCGCTGATGCTGGCGGCGGCCGGCAACGTCAGGACGCGAACGTTGAAGGCCTTCCCCGAATTCGCCTACCGCGAGATCATCACCTCGCTCGGATAGAGCCGTGACGAGACAGCGCGTAAAGCGCGTCGCCACTTTTGGGTAACGTGCGTTAGGATGTGGCCATGTCCGAACCGCATTCCCATTCGCATCTGTGGCCCGGCGTGCCGCTCGCGCTTGGCTCCGCCGCCTTGTTCGGGGCGACGCCGCCGCTCAGCAAGCTGCTGCTCGACGGCGTCAATCCCTTCATGCTGGCCGGACTGCTCTATCTCGGTGCCGGTCTCGGCCTCGCCTTGTATCGTTTGCTTCGGGGCAGGCAGGCCGCAGCCGAGGAAGCGCAGCTGACCGCTGGGGATATTCCCTGGTTGACGTTGGCAATCGGCATGGGCGGCATCATCGCGCCGGTGCTGCTGATGTTCGGTTTGACCCTCAACACGGCGTCCAGTTCGGCGCTGCTGCTCAATCTGGAAGGGCTGTCGACGATGACGATCGCCTGGCTCGTCTATCGCGAGAATGTCGACCGGCGTCTGCTTTTTGGCGCCTTCGCCATTCTGGCCGGCGCCGTTCTGCTGTCCTGGCAAGGTGACGGCATCGCCTTCAACCGTGGCGCCCTGCTGGTGGCGGGGGCTTGTGTGGCCTGGGGGCTCGACAACAATTTCACGCGCAGGATCTCGGCCACCGACCCGGTGGTGATCGCCATGCTCAAAGGGCTGGTGGCGGGTGTCGTCAATGTCGCGCTGGCGCTTGCCGGCGGAGCTTCGTTTCCCCTTGCGTCAATCGTCGCGGCCACCGCGGCCGTCGGCTTCTTCGGCATCGGCGTCAGCCTAGTGATGTTCATCGTGGCACTGCGTCATCTCGGCACGGCACGGACAGGGGCCTATTACTCGCTCGCCCCCTTCATCGGCGCATTGCTGGCAATCGCCATCCTGGGTGACGCCGTCACACTCAAGCTGGCGGTCGCAGGGCTTCTGATGGGCATCGGCCTCTGGCTGCATCTGTCGGAACGCCATGAGCACGAGCACGAACACGAGGAACTTGAACACGAGCACAGCCATGTGCATGACGAGCACCACCAGCACCATCATGACGGGCCGGTGAGCGAACCGCATTCGCACTGGCACCGGCATGCGCCGATGCGCCACCGGCATCCGCATTATCCCGACCTGCACCACAGGCATGGCCACGGGTAAAAATGCTGACCGTCTGGTACAACACGCGCTGCCCGGTTTGCGATGCCGGCATCAGCCGGCAGAAGCGGCGGCTGATCGAAGCGGTCAAGGCCGGGCGGATCGAATTTCGCGACATCAACCTTGAACCGGCAGCGCTTGCCGGATACGGCGCGTCGCTTGAGGATATCCGCCGCCGGCTGCACGCCACCGACGCGGGTGGCCAACTGCTGGTCGGCGCCGATGTGGCGATTGCCGTGTGGAAAGTTACGCCGGGCGAGGGCTGGCTGGCGACTTTGGTCGGCAATCCGATTACCTTGCCGCTGACACGCTTTGCCTATGATCGTTTCGCCGACTTGCTCTATGCCTGGAACCGGCGCAAGGGGCGCTGGTAGCGGTTCGTCATGCATGAGCGGGAGCGCGAAGGTCCGGAGAACGTCTCCGGGCCTTGTTGCATTCGCCGGGCGTTATCGGCTGGCCGGTTCGCAGAGCGCGCCGACGATGCGGCGTACCATCGGCAGCACCAGCAGCAGTGTCGGAAACGCCACCAGCCAGGACAGGCCCCAGGCGGTAAGCCAGATGAACGGCAGGTCGGGGTGGAAGCCAAGGCTTTTCAACGTCGAGATGAACGAGACGATGAAGGTCATCAACAGCGACAGCACCAGCGGGCTGAGAACAGCGGCATAGCGCGCAGGCAGCTTCCTGCGCTGATGTCTTGCAGTCATTTTGGGAGTTTCCCTGAATTGTCCGGTCCGTCGCATTGGCATCCATTCGCCGGTGATCGGCTGAATTGCCCGGAAAGGCCGGGGTTGGATGCGTTGCTTGACGTCAGACGCTTACGGAGCAGCCGAGGCGCTCGCGGGCCTTCTAGCGGCACGTTCCGGTGAAAGCAAGCCTCTGGCATCGTTTCGAGTTACATCGTAAGATATATCTTGACTCCAGCGATTGGCTTGCCTAATTAAGATATATCGTAAGATAGAACTCAAGGAGCAATCAATGCACAAGCAATTCGGGCACAATCATTTCGGCGAGCGCATGTTCATGCACATGGCCGGCAAATTTGGTGGCAGAGGAGGCAGCGGCTTCGGCCCGTTCGGGCACGGCGGTCGTGGCGGTGGACGCGGCGGCCCGGGCGACATGTTCCGCGCCGGGCGCATGCTGGCCGACGGCGACCTCAAGCTGATCACGCTGTCGCTGCTGGCCGAGGCACCGCGCCACGGCTACGACATCATCAAGGCACTGGAAGAGCGCACCAGCGGCATCTACAGCCCGAGCCCGGGCGTGGTCTACCCGACCCTGACCTTCCTGGAAGAGGCCGGCTACGCCGCCTCCGCCGCCGACGGCAACAAGAAGGTGTTCTCGATCACCGAGGCGGGCCAAGCGCATCTTGCCGACAATCGCGAGATGATCGACGGCGTGCTCGACCATCTCGAGCGTTTCGGCCGCAAGATGGCCAAGGCGCGCGACTGGTTCGGCTGGAACGACGAGAGCGAAGAGGGCGGTCGTCGTGGCGGTCGTGGTGGCCGTTCGGAAGCACGCGACGAGTTCCGTGCCGTGCGCCACCGGCTGCGCGCGGCTCTGGGCGACTTCGTCGATGCCCCGGCCGACAAGCAGGCCGAGGCGATCGCCATCCTCGAAGCCGCCGCCGAGGCGCTGGAAGCGCTGTCGCACAAGTAAGGTCTTCCGGCACGGCCGGCCGCAGCCCTTGCCCGCCGGGCCAAGGACCGATAGTGAAATTCATCCCGCGCCACGCTACATGGTGTGGGATGAATGCTGTTGGAGGAAGCCCCGATGTCTTTTCTGAAGCGTCTTTTCGGCGGTGGTGGCGGCAATGAAGCGGCCGAGCCAAAAAACGCGGCACCAGCCAAGCAGGTCGAGCACAAGGGCTTTCTGATCAGCGCCACGCCCTACAAGGCGGACGGCCAATACCAGACCTGCGGCGTCGTCTCCAAGGAGATCGACGGTGTGGTGAAGGAACACAAATTCATCCGCGCCGACCGCTTCGCCGGGCTCGATGACGCCGTCGACATCTCGATCAAGAAGGGCATTCAGCTGGTCGACGAGCAGGGCGAGCGGATTTTCGGTTAGGCAGGACTGGTCGAGGCAACGAAATGTCGGCCCTCCGCAGGAAGCAGTTATTCGCCGCCAGTTTCTCGAACAACGGCCGTGGGCCGCAAGCAGAGAGTCTCGACAATTGAGCGTAGCATTTGCCAAGGAGGAAAGTGCTGAGGCAGCATCGGAAACCATCCTGCCGGCTCGCCCTGTCTCCGACCGGATCAACCTCGTCACGGAGGCGGGCCTCAAGATGCTGCAGGATGAATTGGCTGGCGCTCAGCAGGCTCTCGAGGCCGCCAACATGCTGGAGGATGTCAACGAGAGGCGACGGCAGTCGGCGGTTCCGGTTCGAGATATGCGCTATTATGCCGAGCGCGTCCGTACGGCTCAGCTTATGTCGGCGCCCACGTCCAATGATGTGATCGCCTTCGGGCACAGCGTCACTTTCAAGCGTGATGATGGACGCATTCAGACCTTCCGTATCGTCGGCGAGGATGAGGCCAACCCGTCTCAAGCTTCGATATCGCATGGTTCGCCGGTTGCTATCGTGCTGACTGGCAAAACCGTTGGCGACTTTGTCCAGCTAGGGCAGCGCGAGCTTGAGATCCTGTCCATTTCTTAGTTGGACATCGGTATGATGCACGACCGGGGCGAGTGCCTGGAACCAATGACGGGTGAGACTGTTCAGTTGTAACTTTGAACCACGCTGACGAGCCCAGCCTTTGGGCAAGCGGCCACCTCAAGGAGCTCTCATCATGACGATTTCCAGAATTCGTTCACTCGCGGTTGCCGTCATCGCGGCAGGGGCAGTCAGCGTTGCCGGCGCCGCGCATGCCGACAGCGGCACGATTCGCTTTGCCATCTACAAGGCGGCCTTTTTCGTTGGTGGATCCGGGGGCGAGGGCACGCTGACCTTCCATGGTCGTCGCTATCCCATCTCGGTCGCCGGCGTCTCGGGCGGCCTCGCCTTCGGGGTCTCCAAGACCTATTTCCACGGGACCGTGCGCCACATCAGGCGCGCCCGGGATGTGACGGGGGTCTACGGTGCGGCGGGCGGTGGCGGCACGCTCGGCAAAGGGGCTCAGGTGATCGTCATGACCAATGACAAGGGCGCCCAACTCGAACTGTCAGGCAAGCAGGTAGGCCTGCAAGTCAACGCCGATCTCAGCGGTATGTCCATCACGGTGAAGTAAGAGGTTCGTCAGTCCTGGAAATGGACCTGGCCGTGGCGCCGCCGCGTGCCCCGGCTTAAACGCGCGCAATCGCCAAAAGCCAGGCCAGGATATCGAGCAACAGTAAGAGCAGCGCAATCTGCAACGCCACCCGAAGCCGCTGGATAATTCGCCAGTTGCTGGCCATGTCCGCCTTGATGCGGAGGGCAAGCGCGCGGTGCATGGCCGGCATCGTCGTCAGCCTGTCGCCGTCGACATATTGATGGAGCAGCTCTTCGGGATCGAAGCGGAACGCATATTGGTGGTAGGGCCAAAGCATGAAGACGATCAGCCCGCCGATGCCGAACAGCAAGGCCACCGCCGTCCAGTCCCAAGGCCCAAGACCGTTGGCAAGGGCCGCGCCGCCGAGCAACGAGTTGGCGAATGCGGTGGCAAAGATAAGGCTGCCGGCGCGGGTGCTCATGTTCTCCACAAGGGTCTGCTGTTGCGTGAGACCTCTCACCGCCTCCTGATAAATGAACGCAAGACGCGGATCGTCCTCGGCAACGCCGCTTGCGACAATTCGGTTGCTTTCTCTTCCACTCGGACGTTCGGCCATAAGGGTGCCTCTCTGGTGTGGCGGGGACGCGCGAGCTAGCCCCGATCCCTCGTCGCAGAAAATATGCTGGCCGTGGACCACTACACTTCGGCAAGGCCTGGGACGGCTGTAAAGCCGGCAGAACCAGTTGATCCGAACGGGCCAGACTCACACGTGCCTAGCCCGCATGGCTCGGATTCGATCCGGCCGAGGACCAGGGCAGTTCACCGTTTCCATGAAACGGTGAACTGCTCTAACTCTTTATTTTGACACAATTCCGGACGGAAAACTGTTTCACACTTTTCCTGGAATTGCTCTAAGCCGCCTGCAACTCCCGGCGGGGCAGCGGCGGGAAGGCGATGGCGATGCCGACCGCGCCAAGCCCGATGAGGGCCGAGCCGATGAACAGCCAGGAATAGTTGGCGTAGGCATCGAACACCATGCCGCCGGCCAGCGGTCCCAGCGCCATGCCGAGGCTGGACAGCATCGTGGCGGCGCCGAACACGGTGCCGAGGATGCGCTGGCCGAAATATTCGCGCGCCAGCACCGCGTAGAGCGGCATAACGCCGCCATAGGTGGCGCCGAAGATGACGGCCAGCATGTAGAACTGCTCGAGCCGGCTGATCGAGAGATAGGCGGCAATGACGATCGCCTGGATCGCTAGGCCCGCGATCAGCACCGGCTTGACGCCAAGCCTGTCGGCCAGCACGCCGTAGAAAAGTCGGCCGCCGAGGCCGGCAAGGCCCTCGACGCTGTAGATCGAGACGGCTGCCATGGGCGCGACGCCGCACAGCATGGCATAGCTGACCATATGGAAGATCGGCCCGGAATGCGCCGCGCAGCAGGCAAAGAAGGTGAGGCCCAGTACGATGAATTGCGGCGAGCGCAGCGCCTGGCCGACCGTCAGGCCGGCGCCCTCGGTAGCCGGCGCTGGACTCGCAGCCGCCGTTGCTGGCTTTGGCGGCTGACGGACCAGCAGCACGGCCGGCAACAGCAGCACCCAGGCGGTGATGCCGATGTCGAACATGGCGGTGCGCCAGTCATAGGCCGTGATCAGCCAGCGGGCGAAGGGTGAGATCGTCATCGGTGCCACGCCCATGCCGGCCGAGACCAACGAGACCGCAAGGCCACGGTTGGTGTCGAACCAGCCGGTGGTCAGCGCGATCATCGGCGCGAAGAAGGCACTGGCGGCGAGGCCGACCAGCACGCCATAGGTGATCTGGAAGGTGAGGAGCGAGCCGGCGCGGCTGGCCAGCACCAGCGCCAGCCCGAGCAGCACCGCCCCGATCGTGACGACGATGCGGGCACCAAAGCGGTCCGACAGGGCACCCCAGGCGAAGCCGCCAAGGCCCATCACCAGGAAGTTGAGCGTCATGGCGCTCGAAATGCCGGCGCGCGACCAGTTGGTGTCGATCGCCATCGGCTCAAGGAAGATCGCCAGCGAAAACATCGTTCCGATGGCGACACAGGACATCAGCGCGCCAGCGGCGACGATGACCCAACGATAGGAAAGGCTCATTCAAATCTCCCATGCCAGAGGGCAGCGCTGCGCGCTGCTTGCCTCCGAAGGACGCTGGCACCGAGGCCGATCCTACAATCCGGTTGCATTTTTTATCCAGTCTGAAATGACGGGGTTTTTCGTTGGCATGGTCTTTTTTCGACGCATGTCGTTATCCCAGAACCGCTTCGCACTTTTGGGCGACATGCGTCAGATCGGCAGTTCCGACGTGTATTTGATCGTCTGGCTGGGAACGTCCGTCTTGACGTTCTGCACGCCCTTGATGCGGCTCAGATGCTCCGACTGGAAGCGGCGGTAGTCGTCGATGCCGGCCGCCACCACGCGCACCATGGCATCGCAGTCGCCGAGCATCAGGTAGCACTCCATCACCTGCGGCAGCTTGGCGACTTCGGTGGCGAAATGCTCGATCGTGTCCTCGTCCTGCGCCTTCAGCCAGATGCGGGTGAAAAAGGTCAGGCCCTTGCCGATGCTGGCCGGGTTGAGCACGGCGACATAGCGGTCGATGATACCGGCTTCCTCCAGCAGCTTCACGCGCCGCAGGCAAGGCGAGGGCGACAGCCCGACTTCATTGGCCAGATCGGTGTTGGCCATGCGGCCGTCGCGTTGCAGCGCTCGCAGGATCCGCTTGTCGATCTCGTCCAGCTTCATGGTTTTTGATTCCATCTATTCGGCAATTTGTGACACTAAATGCCGAAATTCGGTGAAATACAACAATCTTTGCAACCAAATTGCGGACCGATATCGGTATGTTTGCCCCGACATCAGTTGATTTCAAATGCAGGGAAGCGGTGGCCGTGAGGTCAGCCGATGGATAACCATGAGTATTTCACAGGCAGTCGAGACGGCGGGCGACGGTTCGAGATCCGAATTCCGTCGTGGCGTGGCGTCATGCGCACCGGTGCTGTTCGGTACCATCCCCTATGCGCTGGTGCTCGGCGCCCAGGCAACCCAGAAAGGGCTGAGCACGGTCGAACTGTCCGCGATGACCGGGCTGAACTTTGCCGGTGGCTCGGAATTCGCGGCGGTCCAGTTGTGGACGTCGCCGCCGCATATCGCGCTCATCGTTGCCATCACCTTCCTGGTCAACAGCCGTCATTTGCTGATGGGAGCGGCACTGGCGCCGTTCCTGCGCGATCTGCCGAAGCGCAAGGTCTTTCCGGCGCTGTTTTTTATGTGCGATGAAAGCTGGGCACTTGGACTTGCCGATGCCAGGCAGCGTGCCGTTGCAGGCATCACGCCGGCCTTCAGCCCGCACTATTATATGGGCGCCGCACTCGCGATTTATCTCACCTGGGTGGCTTTCACCACGCTGGGTGCCTTGCTCGGCCCGATGCTGGGCCATGTCGAGACCTACGGTTTCGACATGGCGTTCCCGGCCGTCTTCCTGGTGCTGATGCGCGGCATGTGGACGGACATGGCGGCGGCGCGGCCCTGGCTGATCAGCCTCGTCGTCGCGGCGCTGTTCTATCTCTTCGTCCCGGGCGCCTGGTATGTCGCCGCCGGCGCGGTGTCAGGGCTGGTCGCGGCCTGGCTGATGGCAGGTGATGCATGATCGACGCAACGACCCTTCTCACCATCGTGCTGATGGCCTGCGTTACCTACCTGACCCGGATCGGCGGCTATGTCGTGCTGCGTAATCGCACGCTCGGTGCCCGCGCCACGGCGGTGATGGAGGCGGCACCTGGTTGCGTGCTGATCTCGGTGATCGCGCCGGCCTTCGTGTCGAGGAATCCGGCCGACCTTCTGGCGCTGGGGATCACTCTCGCCGCCGCAACGCGGCTGTCCATGCTGCCAACTGTGTTGATCGGGATCTCTTCGGCGGGGCTGTTGCGGCATCTGATTGGCTAAAACGAAAAAGGGCAGGCGCCGAGGCGTCTGCCTTTTTCAATCCAGATGGTCGGTGTGACTTACGCTGCCGCCGCGACATCGCGGCTGGCTGCAACCACGGCGTCGACCTTGGCGGTCGCCTTGGCGAGCGCTGTGGCGACCGCGTCGGGGCCCATGCCGACGCCTTCGATGCGGATGACGTCGACATCGGTCATGCCAAGGAAGCCGAGCACGCCGCGCAGGTAGGGAATGGCGTGATCGAACTGCACCGCGGCGCCTTCCGAATAGATGCCGCCGGAAGCGAGCACGATATAGACCTTCTTGCCGGTGACGAGGCCCTTGGGGCCGTTTTCGCCATAGGCAAAGCTCTTGCCGGAGCGGGCGATGTGATCGACCCACGACTTCAGCGTCGAGGAGATGTTGAAATTGATGAAGCCGGTGGCGAGGATCACCGTGTCGGCGGCGAACAGTTCGTCGAGCACGACATCGGAGACACCGACGACTTCCGCCTGGCGCGGGGTGCGGGCCTCGACCGGCGTATAGATGCCGGTCGCATAGTCGGCATCGATGTGCGGCAGCGGGTTGGCGACGAGATCACGCACCACAAGCGTGTTGGACGGATCGGCGGCAAGCAGCTTCTCGGCGAATTCGGTAGCGATGCGGGTGGAGTGCGAGGCAGCGCCACGCGGGCTCGAGGTGACAAGAAGAATGGACATTTTGGGCTCTCCAGCGGTTGGAATGATTTGTCCCACCACATATGGGGCTATCGATCCATTGGATAAACCAGTATAATTCCTATACGATCCATCTACAAAATAGATACAGCGATGCAACCCAATCCGACGCTCGACCAACTTCAGATCCTGGTGACGGTCGCCGAAACCGGCAGTTTCTCGGCTGCCGGGCGCAAGCTCAACCGGGCGCAGTCCGTGATCAGCTACGGGATCGCCAATCTCGAGGCGCAGCTCGGGCTGAAACTGTTCGAGCGCGAGGGCACGCGCGAGCCGCAGCTGACCGAGATCGGCCGGGCGATGCTGGAAGATGCGCGTCGTATGATCGGCGTGCTGCAGCGCATGCGCTCGCGCGTCGACAGCCATCATCAGGGGCTTGAGGCCGAAGTTGCGCTGTCGGTCGATGCGACGCTGCCGTCACCGGTGCTGGTTCGGGTGCTGAAGGCGTTCGAGGCACAGTTTCCGACCGTGATGTTACGCCTGCACATCGGCACGCTTGGGCTGATCCCCGATCATGTCGTCAGCGGGCAGGCCGACCTTGGCATTGGCGGCCTGCTGGGCGAGGTCGACGTGCATCTTGTGCGTATCGGCTTCATGTCGATCGTGCTCGCTGCCGCGCCCACCCACCCGCTGGCGTTGCTGCCAAAACCAGTGGCGATCGAGGATGCGCGCGAACACACCCAGCTTGTCGTCACTGATCAATCGGAGCGCACCAAGGGGCGCGACTTTGGCGTCTACGCCTACCGCACCTGGCGGCTGACGGACGTGCGTACCAAGCATACGCTGATGCGCGAGGGGCTGGGTTGGGGCGGGCTGCCGCGCTGGCTGATCGCCGACGATCTGGCGAGCGGCCGGCTGGTGGAACTCGACCTCGAGTCCTTCAGGGAGGTCAGTTCGCCCCTGTTTGCCATGCATCGCAAGGATCGCAGCCCGAAGCCGGCGGCGGCCTGGCTGATCGACCAATTCAAGCGCCAGCTCGGCTGCTTCAACGAGTTCGAGCCTGGCGAGGTGCCCGAGGAAGAGCCGGAGACAGTCCCTCGATCAGCGCCATGAGAACGGCCCGGTAATCCTCGGCCGAGGCGCCGGCCTCGATGGCCAGGGCGGCGCGGTCGAAGGCTGCGCCGAGCAGCGCGGTCAGCTCCTCCGCCGGCAATCTCGTCATCGTCTGCGCCCGCATTGCCGCGACCAGCCCCTCGCGCAGCGAGCGGTTGCCGTGGCGGTTGTCGATCGCATCCATGGCGGCGCGGCCAAGTACGGCGGGACCATCGAGCAGCAGCAGCCGCGTGCGGCCGGGTGCGCGCATGGCGGCGAGATAGGCATCCGAACCGGCAATCAGCGCGTCGCGGGCATCGAGCGATGGCGGCGAGGCACGCTCGATCTCGTCGGCCACCGCCGCCGCCTCCTGCTCGACCACGGCGGCAAAGAGCGCCTGCTTGTCGGCGAAATGGTGATAGAGCGCACCGCGCGTGACGCCGGCGGCGGCGACAATCTCGGGCGTGCCGGTCTCGGCATAGGATTTTTCCGTGAACAGCTTTCGCGCCGCGGCGATCAGATCGGCGCGCGTCGCCTCGGTGCGGTCGCGGTTGGAGCGGCGCGCGGAGTCCTGTTGCATACATGCAGCCTGTATGTTAATTCACCTACATGCAGACTGTATGTTAGTTGACTGGAGAAGAAAAGATGAAGACCAGGAGCTATTATCCGGTGCTGATGACCGGCGACGTTGCCGGTACGGCGGCTTTCTATGTCAGGCATTTCGGCTTCCGGCCGCTGTTCGAGAGCGACTGGTACGTGCACCTGCAATCGGTGGACACCAAACGTGTCAATCTCGGCATTGTCCAGGGCGATCACGAGACGATCCCTGAGGAGGGGCGGGGCCGCACATCGGGCCTGTTGATCAATTTCGAGGTCCGCGACCCGGACGCGGTCTATGAGCGGATCCTTGCCGCCGGCCTGCCGATCCTGCGCTCTCTGCGCGACGAACCCTTCGGCCAGCGCCATTTCATCACCAAGGATCCCAATGGCGTGCTGATCGACGTCATCAAGCCGATCCCGCCGAGTGGGGAGTTTCTGGCGCAATATGCGGAAGGGGCGGCGGGAGCCTGAGCGCCAGCCTTAGCCAGCCCTTGCCACCGGTGTCACCGTCACCTGGCTGACGCCGGTGCGGCGCACGACGGTGCACAGCGTCTCGCGGCCGATGCGCTCGGCGTCGAGCATACGCACGAGATCGTCGACCCCGGTGACCGGGCGGCCATCGATGGCGGCGATGATGTCGCCTTCCTTGAAGCCCGCTTTTGCCGCCGGGCCGTCCTTTTCGACGCCGCGCAGCCGCACCGCCGTACTGGTCGAGACTTGCGACAAAAGGGCGGCGCGGCGCGGCAAATTGACAGTGTCGGCCGAGACACCAATGAAGGCGCGGCGCACGCGGCCGAAGCGGATGATCTCCGAAATGACGAAATTGGCGGTGTTGGAAGCGACCGCGAAGGCGATGCCTTGCGCGCCATGGATCATGGCGGTGTTGACGCCGATGACCTCGCCGGCCGACGAAACCAGCGGACCGCCGGAATTGCCCGGGTTGAGCGCCGCATCGGTCTGGATGACATCGTCGATCAGCCGGCCGGTGGAGGCGCGCATCGAGCGCCCCAGCGCCGACACAACGCCGGAGGTGACGGTCCATTCGAAGCCCAGAGGGTTGCCGATGGCAATGGCGATCTGGCCGCGCCGCAGCCGCTTGGAATCGCCCAGCGGCGCGACATCGGCAAAGCTGCCGTCGGCCCGCACCAGCGCGATGTCGGTGTCCGGGTCGCGGCCGAGCACGTGGCCTTCTCGCGAGGCGCCGTCCGGCATCGAGACGCGCACCGTTCTTGCATCACCCACGACGTGAAAATTGGTGACGACCAGCCCGTCCTGCGCGATGACGAAGCCCGAGCCATGGCCGCCCTGACCGCTGACGCGCTCGATGCGGCAGACGGCAGGGCCAATGCGGTCGACCGCGTCGGCAACGGTCGTCGAATAGGCGTCGAGCAGCGTGTCGTCGGCTAATCTATCGTCAGTTTGGAATTTCGGGGCGAGGAAGGCCATCGGCGGGGTTCCGTGTTGTCGGGCGCAAGGATAACTATATGTGCGGAGCAGTCCGACCGGCCGCGACCTGACCAGATGGCCAGTCAACCGGCAACTAGCCGTCAGGCGAGTACCTCTAGGCGCGCTATCGAGCGATATCTGGGGCATGAATGAACCCAGGAGACCAATATGAGCGATTTCAATCTGAGTGCGTTTTCGGAAGCCATCGCCGATCTCGCCGCCAAGGCGGCGCCGGCTACGGCGAGTTTCGCCACGCATCACCACCGCACGGCAAGCGCCTTCCACTGGCGTGACGGCTATTTCGTCACCGCCGAAGAGGCTGTCGAGGCCGGCGAGGAGATCGAACTGACGCTGGCCTCCGGCGAGACGGTGAAGACCGAACTCGTCGGCCGTGATCCTTCGACCGGAGTCGCCCTGCTGAAGCCGGTTACCGCCGTCAGCGCCGCGTCGTTGGCCAAGGCCGATGCGGTGCGGCCGGGCAACGTCGCCATCGCCATCGGCAATAGCGACGGTTCCGTTCTGGCCGTGTCGGGCTCGGTCGGCGAGGTCGGTCCGGCCTGGCGCTCGATGCGCGGAGGCACCATCGACCGGCGCATCAATCTTGCCGTCGGCGCCGGCGGCCGTTTCGAGGGCGGCCCGGTGCTCGACGCCAAGGGCGCTCTGGTCGGCATGCTCTTGTTCGGGCCGCGACACCGGGCGCTGGTGATGCCTTACGAGACGATCGAGCGGGCGGTCGCGACCCTGCGCGAAAAGGGTCATGTCGCGCGCGGCTATCTCGGCGCCGGCCTGCATCCGGTGCGTGATCGCGACGCGCGGGGCGCGATGGTGATGAGCCTCGACGAGGATGGCCCGGCCAAGGCCGCCGGTCTCTCTCTCGGCGATATCATCGTGGCGTGGAACGGCGAAGCCGTGCATGGTCCGCGCGACCTGATCCGCAGGCTCGGACCCGACAGTGCCGGCGCTTCGGTGACGCTTGGCGTCGTGCGCGGCGGCGAACAGCGCGATGTCGCGCTGACGATCGGCGAAAAGCCGCTTTCCTGAGAGGAGTGATGGACACGCTCACCAGCGACCGGATCATGACTGACGGTGCCGTCTCGCGGCGGCTGGTGGTGCTGATTGCGCTTGGCGACGCGTCGCGCGCCGAGCGCCTGGCGGCCGCGCTTGCCGCGAGCGATGACCTGCTGCCGGTCGTGGCCGGTGATGGCAAACCCGATGTCGCCATCGTCGACGACAGGAGCGGCGACGCCGTGCCGGCGTCCACGCCTCGGGTGCTGCTGTCGGGACGCGCCAATGGCGGGCGACCCGCTGGCGAGGTATTGGCCGTCATGCCTGCGGACGCGGATGATTTGTTGATCGCTGCGGCGGCACGGCTGGCCGCGGCCGGCTATCGCGTATCGGGCGGCGGCAGAAGCGGACGCCTTGAGGACTTCCATGCCGGCGACGGCGAGCCGTTCGAGGATGAAGCCTCCGACGAGCATGCGATCCGCCCAACACTGTCGCCGCGTGAGGCGGAAGTGCTGGCGCTGCTGGCCGAGGGTGCGCCCAACAAGGTGATCGCGCGGCGGCTGAACATCTCCGTGCACACGGCGAAGTTCCATGTCGCAGCGATCCTGATCAAGCTGGGTGCGGCCAACCGCACCGACGCCATTGCCATCGCGATGCGGCAGGGGCTGGTGCTGGTTTAGGAAGGCTCGAATTCCTCGTCCCGCCTTGCGGGGGCGAGGATCCGACGTTCTGAGAGGGCTCCGCTGCGTCATCATCGCTTGCCGTTACAGCCCCTTGTGTCCGGGATCGCCACGGGCAAGGATCGCGCAGCGAACCACAAATGCAGGCGGAGGAAAAATGTCGCTCAAGGGAAAGACGCTGTTCATCTCCGGCGGGTCGCGCGGTATCGGGCTGGCGATCGCGCTGCGTGCCGCGCGTGACGGCGCCAATGTGACGATCGCGGCCAAGACCGCCGAGCCGCATCCCAAGCTGCCGGGCACGATCCATACGGCGGCCGAAGAGATCGAGCAGGCCGGAGGCAAGGCGCTGCCTGTGCTGTGCGATATCCGTGAAGAGGCGCAGGTTGCCGAGGCGGTTGCCAGAACCGTGGAAAAATTCGGCGGCATCGACATCTGCGTCAACAATGCCAGCGCCATCCAGCTCACCGGCACGCTGGAGACCGACATGAAACGCTACGACCTGATGCACCAGATCAACACGCGGGGCACCTTCCTGGTGTCCAAAATGTGCATTCCACACCTGAAGTTAGCCAGCAATCCTCATGTCCTGAATCTGGCGCCGCCGCTCGACATGAAGGCCAAATGGTTCAAGAACCACGTCGCCTACACGATGGCCAAGTTCGGCATGTCGATGTGCACGCTGGGGATGAGCGCCGAATTCGCCAGGGACGGCATTGCGATAAATTCACTGTGGCCGATCTCGACCATCGACACGGCGGCGGTGCGCAATCTGCTCGGCGGCGCGACGGTGGCGGCGATGAGCCGTTTGCCCGACATCATGGCCGATGCCGCGCATGCCATTTTCATGCGGCCGGCGCGCGAGACCACGGGCAATTTCTACATCGACGAAGAGGTGCTGCGCGCCGAGGGCGTCAGCGATTTCTCGGTCTATTCACCTGATGCGACCGGGCCTCTGGCCGGCGACTTTTTTGTGCCGGACGAGGTGTTTGCTAATTCGAGCACGGAGATAAGAGGAATCTATTAGGCCGAGAACTCGGAAGCGCGGAGCTATCAGCTGATCTGCGATGGCGTGGCTTGGAACTCAGCAAGCTCCGCGTGATACGGCCAGCAGAGCCGTATTTCGGTCGGGTCGCTCCGGTTTGCAGTTGGCAAGACAAAAGCCCCGCCGGAGAGGGTCCGACGGGGCTCAATGCGTCCCGCTGGAGTCGGGACGGGGCAGGGAACGCCCACTTCTGAATTTGGGGTAGGTACGTCTTCGATTCAATGAGCCCGGCGGCGTACCAGTACAATTCTTATTGCATCCCGGCACGTCGAGCCATCCCCGGCAGGGCCGGGGATGGCTTCTCGTACCGATTCCACAAACCAGGTCATGGTTTTGAAATCATGACCTAATTGTTGCTGGCCACAGGCGCCACCAGTGGGGTGATCCGGCGGATCGCAACGCGTCGGTTCTCGCGGTTGGGCCCCGCCGTGTTGACCTTCAGATACTCCTCGCCATAGCCCTGTGTCGTCAAGTTTTCCGGCGGGATGCCGAACGCGTTGGTCAGCGCCTCCGCCACCGCTTCCGCGCGGCGATCGGACAGAGCCAGGTTTGCCTCCGGCGTGCCGACGGCGTCGGTGTGGCCCTCGATCAGAAAGGTCTCGGCCGGGTTCTTCTTCAACAGCTTTTCCATGGCGTTGGCGACGCCCTCAAGCTTTTGCACTTCGGTATCGGAGATAGAGGCCGACCCGAATTCGAAGTTGAGTGTGTCGAGATCGACGCGGCGTGCGATGTCGCGCACGCGGGCCGAACGCTTGACCTCGTCGATCGAGTAGAGGCGCTGGACCCGTTCCACCGGCGGCTGTTCGAGGAAGGTGTAATAGTCGTCCGGATCCTCTACATCCTCGGAGTCCAGGATGTATTCCTCGCGCGAAATGGTGAGCCGCATCGGAGGCAGGTCGTCGCCCGGATCGCGCCAGTCGCCGTCATCCTCATAGTGCCGCTCGTCGACATAGCTCAGCACATACTCGCGTCCATCCGGCGCGATCCGCGAACGCTGGATGACGTCGCCATAGCGGTTGCGGATGGTGACGATCCGGACACCGTTGTCACGCTCGACAATTTCCCGGGTGCGATCGCCCGACAGATCCTCATAGTACACGTTCCTGGCGCCGCGGTGCATGCGCGGAGCGTCATTGCTTTCCACGATCGTCTGGTTGTTGAACTGGAGGATGACGCGGTCACCGAACTCCCTGACGACGTCGACGCCTTTCGGACGCCGGCGGTCGCGGACGTTCTCATCGGGTGCACGCTCGACGCGTTTGCCCTTTTCCTCCGTCACAGGGGCGATCTTTTCAGGCTGGATTGCCTGCTGGGCCGACTTGTCGTCGGTGGGTGGTGGTCCCTGGTCGACCGGGGCAGGCTTTGGAGCCTGCGCCTGCTCGCCAGTCGGCTGGGCGGGCTGGGTGGCCTGCTCGCCATTCGCATTCTCGCCTCCGTGCGGGCCGTTCTTGCCCTTGCGCTTGCGCAGGACATCCTTCTGGCTGTCGAGGATGGGGGCTGCATTCTTGTTGGCCGCGGCTTCACCCTGGGCCGGCTGTTCACCTTGGGCCGGCTGTTCACTTTGGGCCGGCTGCTCTCCCGTCACCGGCTGCTCGCCGACAGGCTTCTTGCCGCGCTTCTTCTTTTCCCGAGGCTGTTCGCCCTCGGCGGGCGCCGCCTGCTGCTCGGGCTGAAGCGGTTCGGCCTGCGGAACCGGCTCGCCGGCGGGCGCTTGCTTCCTGGCCGGCGCCTGTTCTGCGGGCGCGGCTTCGATCTGCTGGTCCTGCTTGTGCTTCTTGCGCAGGGGCTGTGGGTTGTTGTCGTTTGCCGGGGCCGCCTGCTCGGCAGGCTGTTCGGCCGGCGCCTGCTCGGTTTGCTGCCGCTGATCGCGCTTCTTCCTGCGCGGCTGCTGTTCCTCGGCCGGTGCGGCCTGCTCGGCCGGTGCCTGCTCGGTCTGCTGCTGCTGATTGCGCTTCTTCCTGCGCGGCTGCTGTTCCTCGGCGGGCGCGGCCTGCTCGGCCGGTGCCTGCTCGGTTTGCTGCTGCAGATCGAGCTTCTTCCTGCGCGGCTGCTGTTCCTCGGCCGGTGCTGCCTGTTCGGCCGGCGCCTGCTCGGTTTGCTGCTGCTGATCGCGCTTCTTCCTGCGCGGCAGTTGTTCCTCGGCGGGTGCTGCCTGTTCGGCTGGTGCCTGCTCGGTCTGTTGCTGCTGATCACGCTTCTTCCTGCGTGGCTGCTGCTCCTCGGCGGGCTGCTCGCTCTGGGCCGGCGCCGCCTGCTGTTCAGGCTCGGCCTTCTTGCGCTCGGCCTTCTTGCGCTCGGGCTTTTGTTCCGGTTCCGCCTGCTGCTTCTGCGCGCAGGCTTCGGCCGATTCGCCCTCGGCGCATGCTGCTTGCGCCAAATTGAATGGGACTGACGTGCGCTGGGTAGGGCCGAACGCGGCACTTTCCGGAAGCGGGAACGCGCCCAAAGGCGTGGATGCCATCAGCAGGCCAAGTGCGGTGCCGGCCAGAATCCGTGGTTGGCGTTTCATCGAAAACTCTCCTTGTGGGGTCCCATCCTTGCCGAAACCGATCTTGCATCAATTGGTTCCGGTTTGGCGTGAATAGAGACCGTGCAGGGCTATTGGCCGGCCTTTTGAAGGCAACTTCGTGTCTTTCGACTGGCGAACGCCGCATTCCGCCCGTTGCCACGCTTGACGTTGCCGGCGGCTGGGGCCACATGCCGGCAATGGAAACGCCATTCTGGAAAACCAAGACGCTGGAGGCGATGAGCCAGAGCGAGTGGGAATCGCTCTGCGACGGCTGCGGCAAATGCTGCCTGTCGAAGCTCGAGGACGAGGACACCGGCGAAATCTACTGGACCAGCGTCGGCTGCCGGCTGTTCGACGCGCAGACCTGCCGCTGTTCGGACTACGCCAACCGGCTGGCGCGCGTTCCCGACTGCGTCGGGCTGACGCCGCAAAATGTGCGCACCATCAGCTGGCTCCCCAGCACCTGCGCCTACCGGCTGGTGGCCGAGGGCCGCGACCTCTACTGGTGGCACCGGCTGGTGTCGGGCAGCGCCGAGACCGTGCATGAAGCCGGCATCTCGATGCGCGGCCGGGTCAAGGCGAGCGAAACCGATCTTGCCGAGCCGGAAGACTATTTTGATTACATGCTCGACGAGGAGCCGTAGGGCCCGCGCCGCGACGACGAGCCAGGGGCTCGCGCTGGGAACGGCGAACCGCAGGGATCGCGCCGGTGACGCCTGCTCCTCAGCCAATCGGCCGGATCGGAAACCGGCGGCGTTCCTGGCGTTCACCGGGGTGCGTGACGGGATGAATGGCGGGCAATTTCCTTTTTCCCGCCACATGAACCGGAGATGAACATCAGGTTCGTAAAGAGTTCAGACAGGCAAGTGCATTCTCCCACCATCGGTTCACGAGGACGGGTGAAAGCCCGCAAAAAAGGAGAAAAAACGATGTTCAACACCATCAGGACGGCAGCCCTTTCGGCTCTGGTCGGTCTCGGCGCGCTGACGGCCATCCCCGCTCATGCCGACAGCCTCTACCTCGGCTTCGGCAACAACAACGACCCGCGTTTTGGCGTCTATACCGGCGACGATGGCTATCGCCATCGCCGTGATGAACGCCGTGGCGACTGGCGTGATGAACGCCGCGGCGGCTGGCGTCGTGGCTGTTCGCCGGACCGCGCCCTCGACAAGGCCGAACGCATGGGCCTCTACCGTGCCCGCATCGTCGACGTCAGCCGTCGTACGGTGAAGGTGATGGGCCGCCAGGACGGCGACCGTGTCGTGGTCGTATTCGCCAATGAGCGCGGCTGCCCGGTTATCTATCGCTGAGGCCGGGTTCGGCTTGATTGCAGGGGCATGATCTTCCCGAACCTGCGGTTCGGAAAAGATCAGCCCGGGAGCTTAGAGGCATGATCTACGAAGATCAGCCAGGCAGCATGATCTTTTGCGAAGATCAGCCGGGCAGCATGATCTTCTGCGAAGATCAGCTTGGAGACACGACCTTCTGCGAAGGTCGGTCCGGACTAGCCGAGCCCCTTGCCATTTAAGGGTGTGGCTCGAAAAACCCCGCGGGAGCGATCCCGCGGGATTTTTCATGCACGCTGTTGGCTGGTCGGATCCTCAGTCACGGATCGTCAAGGCCGCTACTTCAGCTCGAAGGTGACGGTGACCTGCACATTGTAGGAATTCTCGCCGGCCTGCACGGGAGCCGCGGCACCCGCCGCGGCGTCGAAGGCCTTGGCGTTGATCGGCATCGGCGCCGGCGCGATGTTCTGGTCGGTGATCTCGATCACCCGGCCAAGGCTGACCCCGGCGGCCGCGGCCAGCGTCTTGGCCTTGGCCATGGCGTTGGCGACCGCCTTCCTGCGCGCTTCGGTGACCGTTGCCGCCGGGTTGTCATTGGTAAAGGCGATGCCGCCGCCCTGGTTGACGCCGAGCGACACCGCCTTGTCGAGGATCTCGCCGGTCTTGTCGACATCGCGCACCCGCACCGAAAGCGTGTTGGTCACCTGATAGGCGACGAGTTCGGCTTCCTGACTGCCATCCGGCTTGTTGGTGTAGTTGTAGCGCGGGTTGATCTGGATGCCCGCGGTCTGCAGGTCGCGGTCGTTGATGCCGGCCGACTTCATCGCCGCGATTACGGCGGCCATGGCGTCATTGTTGGCGTCGAGCGCGGCGCGCGCGGTCTTGGCCTCGCGCATGACGCTCAGCGTCAGGACCGCCAGATCGGGGGCTACGGTTGCTTCGCCTTCGCCTGACACGATGATGCGGGGCGGCGGCGTCAAATCGGTGGCTCCAGCCATCGCCGGAAAAGCGATTGCAGCGGCGAGCGCGAGAGGCAAAAGATGTCTGGTCATGAAAATCTCCTTGGTCCGCGATCAAGTCGCAAGGGTCGCGTAGATCGCGATTATGGGTTGATTTGGGCGATCTGCGGAAGCCCGTCGGGAAAGCCTTGTGCCGCGACGGGAAAAACATTAATCCAGCCGGCGTGGGGCCTGTAGCTCAATGGTTAGAGCCGGCGGCTCATAACCGCTTGGTTGGGGGTTCGAGTCCCTCCGGGCCCACCATTATCGTTATTTATCAATGGTTTATTGGCAGGTTCGCCACGAGGTTCGCCAACAGGTTCGCCAAGCAGCGGCTTGCGCGTTACCAGCCGTACGACTCGGTCCATGCCCTGCACAGCCAAACGCACCTGCGACGCTTCCCGGCGACCATGCGCGGGGAATGATTCTCACGATCAGGGGGGCGATGCCTCCCTGGCTCCCAGCTGCGCATTCTAGCTGAATTGGGATTCTCCAGGATTGAGCAAAGACGTTCAAGGTCCATGCCGCCGGCTACAGGCGTGGTCTCACCAAGCCATCAAAGCGGGCACTGCGACGCCGTGCGCCGTCGAATCGGTCATGGGGCATCTCAAGCAGGACCACCGCATGGGCCGCAACTTCCTGGCCTTCACCGAAGGCGACGTCTACAACGCCATGCTCGCCGAGGCGGCCTTTGCGAAAGGCGACATCAACAAAGTGCTGCGTACCCGATAGTGACCTTGGCCTCAAACCCCAGCTTGGCTAGAGTTCGTAGTATGCTGAAGGCCATTCACCACGTCGCGCTCATCTGCACCGACTACGATCGGTCGCGACGGTTCTACGTTGAACTCCTCGGCCTCGATCTCATCCGGGAGGTCTATCGGCAGGAGCGGCAGGTGCGTCACTCGCTGATCGGTTCAGGCGCCAGCGACCTGGTGGCCGATGTTCTGCTGGGAATCGACCGATTGTTCAGGGAGTTCGCGGAAACGACAGCGACTTTTACAGACCTGACCGGCAAGGCGCCGCGATCTGTCGCTGCCTGGTTGAGTGAGAACATCGTGGCTTTTCAAAAATAGTCCCACGAATAACTTGGTTGCCAGTCGGTAAACATTCGCTGAATGCCCGGACCAATCTGGCTCCGGGCATCCATTGTCAAAGTAACCTAGATGTCAGGCTGCATCGCGGAAACCAACGATGGCCTTGATCTCGAGAAACTCGGCGATTGCCATCGGACCCCATTCACGTCCGTTGCCGGACTGCTTGTAGCCGCCGAAGGGTGCAGCCAGATCAAGATTAACATTGTTCAAGTAGACTTGGCCGGCACGCAGGCGACGCGCGATAGCTTCGGCCGCAACCCGCTCACCCTGCACATAGGCGGCGAGGCCGTAGGTCGTGTCGTTGGCGATCCTCACCGCTTCCCCTTCGTCGGAATAGGCGATGATGACCAGGACTGGCCCGAAGATTTCTTCACGCGCGATCGTCATGTCGTTGCGAACGTCAGCGAAGATCGTAGGCCGGACGTAAAAGCCAGCATCAAGTCCATCGGGACGGCCAAGCCCTCCAGTCACAAGCGTGGCGCCTTCATCGAGCCCCGACTGGATCAGACGCTGGATTTTGTTCCATTGCGCTTCCGAAGCTACCGGTCCCATTTTTGCATTGGAAGAAGGATGGCCGACCGACCAGGTTTCGGCGGCTGTCTTGGCATAGCCAATAGCTTCGGCAGCCTGATCGACATGGACCAGCATCCGAGACGGTGCGCTGCAGGACTGTCCGCTGTTCAGCATCATCTGAGCTACACCGCCTTCGACAGCAGATGCGAGGTCTGCACTACGCAGGACGATGTTGGGTGACTTTCCTCCAAGTTCCTGATGTACTCTTTTGACAGTCAGCGCACCGGTGCGAGCCACCTCGATCCCAGCCGCGGTGGAGCCGGTGAAGGAGACGAGATCGACCTCGGGATGGCTCGTCAGCGCATTGCCGACAGCACGGCCATCGCCATGAACAAGATTGAACACTCCTTTGGGAACTCCGGCGTCATGAAGGATCTCAGCAAGGATCGTACCTGAGAAGGGTGCGATCTCAGACGGTTTCAACACCACGGTGCAACCCGCAGCAAGCGCAGGTGCCACCTTTGCGGCCATCAGCATCAATGGCCAATTCCACGGCGTGATCAGGGCGCAAACGCCGATCGGCTCGCGCACGACTTCGCTTGTGCCAAGCGGCTCATCGAAACGGTAGGTCGCAAGCGCTGCTCGTGCAATCTGGAAATGGGCAACACCGACGGTCACCTGCAGTTGCTCTGAAAGCCATTGCGGCGCGCCCATTTCATCCATTACCGCTAGGGCTAGGTCGCTAGCTCGCTTGTCGTAGGCAGCAATAATCCGGTCGAAGAGCGAAATTCGCTCCTCAATCGAGGTGAGTGAATACGTTTCAAATGCCTTTCGCGCGGCTGAAACCGCATCGTCCACGTCACTCGCATCGCCCAGCGCGACTTGACCAATGACGGTTTCGTCCGCGGGATTGATAACATCGATTACGGCTGTGCTTTTGGGCTGCACCCAGGTTCCGTCGATATAGAATTGAAGATTGTTACGCATGAGAAAGCTCCATCATTGTTGATGGAGCCATAAGTATCTTTCGTAAACTTGGCGTCAATCAGGCACTTGAAGTCGCGCTGGTAGGGCAGAGTATACTTGACCCGGGTTCATCATTCCGTGCACGGTGGCGAACCATCTGTTGAAAGCATCCGCCGCTCAGTTCGTGTCACAGGCGTAATTGTATCAGCGACCTGTCCGCTGCCTTCTGCCCGCCGCCCTTGCTGTCGAAAACCTCTCTCGCTTCGGTGACCTCCGGCAGTTTCACCAACGTCCACTTGTGCAGTTCCTGAAGGGGCTCCCGCAAAGTATGGCCGAGTGGCGTCAGCTGATATTGCACCGCCACTGGGGAGAGTGAAATTACCTCTCTCGCTATAAGACCGTTGCGCTCGAGGCGGCGAAGGCACTGAGTGAGAGCCTTCTGCGTCACCCCTTGCAAGCGGCGGCGGATGGCATTGAAGCGCTGCGGTCCCTCATTGAGAACCGCAATCACCATCATCGACCACTTGTCGGCGATCTGATCGAATAGAGCCCGGCTCGGGCATTCAGAAGAAAAGCAGAGCGGTTCCAGTTCAAGCATAATGGGTTCCTTCGATATACCTAGGCGACTTCAGGTGCCTGATTGACGCTAGGTTTACATCATATACCTGTAGGCCTTGTTAACGCAACGGAGTTCTATTTGTGTCCGGTGCCGATGCGACAACGTTGGTGCACTGGTGAAGGTCATGCCGCGCAAGACGGTCGGTTTGATGGCGAACATGTTGGCCAGCCTGATCTGGTCAGCGTCGCTGAGATGGAGGTCGGCGCTGCGCAGCGACGGCACCTCTGGAAGGCAGTGCCAAAGCATGACAAACGGAGAGGCCGCGTTGAAGGCGGCATGGCGACTGATCCAGCACGACAGAGGTTCGTCCGAATGGGGCGGCAACCGCACCGGTAATTACCGTTCTCGTATGTTCTCCATTATGCGAATGCCGCCTCGGCATCGAACTCCGGCTCCCAGTTCTCAATCGATGCATCGGTGATGCACTCGCGGCCGCTCTCGATGGCGTCGACGGCGAGGCTGTTGATGATGTGGAAGATGCTGGCGGTGATGCCCTTGGTGATATGCAGAATACGTCGCAGTGATTTCGGCGTCAGAACTTAAGGCCGCCGCAGCCGGCCTCTTGCGCAGGATCGAACGACCAAGGTTTCGCGCGCATCGACCGGGCCGGGAACATCACCAAACGCCACAGTACTGCCAAGCTGCAATCTGCCCGCTTCGGCGCGGCTTGTCCGCTGTGGAATGCGCACCAGACCTCGAAGCGCCGGGTAGGATCATCCGTCAGCTCGCTGAGACACCGGAGGTAGACAATACATCACCGACCGGCTGGTCAGCCTCGTTAGTTTAGTTGGTCTTCAACTGGCCGATGCGGTTTTCGGCGATCCAGCGGGCGGCGAGGACCAGCGCGCCCATGCTGAAATCCTTGCCGTGCTTGGCCACCATCTCTTCCGACAGCTTGGCCAGCCGCTCGAAAAATTCGTCCTTGCTCTCGTCCTCTGCGGTGAGTTCGGTCTGCATTCTATCCTCCTGTTTCATACGGACTGCGTCCGTTATTTGAACATCTGGGCTGGAAAGGTGACGATCGCGGCGGTGCCGTCGACGGCGCCCACCGCCAGATGCCGTCCGTCGCCGGACCAGGCAAGCGCGGTGACCGCGCTGCCGAAAGGCCTGACGAGGAGTTCGTCGCGGGCGCCGATCTCGGCGATGGTGATCCGGCCGTTGGCGTAGCCGGCCGCGATGAGTTTCTTTTCAGGGTGCGCCGCCACCGTTTCGACCAGCACCAGCCCGGCACGACCCGTCTCCAGCGCGCCGGAGGTTTCGCCGCCAACCGGCGGCGCGGTCATCGACCACCCGGCAATCCGGAAGGCGCCCGAGGCAAACAGCGCATTCGCCGGCCGGCTCCAGCACACGGTCCGCACCGGCGATGGAAATCCCGCGACGATGTCAGCGCGGCCATCGGTCATGCTGACCAGGGCAAAGCCTCCGGTTTCGAGCCCGCAGGCCAACCACGTGCCGTCGCCGCTCCAACGGATCGACACCGGGCGCGCTGGAAAGGAGACATCGCGTATCAAGGCAGCGTCGCCTTCGACAGACCAGATCGACAGTCCATCACCACCGCCGCAGGCGAGGCGCCGCCCGCCTGGCGAGAAAGCAAGGGCGTCCATGGACGATGTCACGGCGTGTTTCAGTTGCACTGCGCGGCCTTGGCCGCGCGACAGAAAGGCATCATGCCCATTGCTGATGGCTGTCATGTCCGTCCTAGCGTTGTGATCGATGGCTACGATCGGTCCGTCGATCCGGACCAAAGGGGCCGCTGCTTCACCGTCGGGGGCCAGATGCAGCACCTCACCGCTGGCCGCGCCGACCAGAAAGGCGGAATGCGCATAGGCGGCGAGCGGGACATCGCCATCTCCGAATGCCGCCGTGGCGATCAATGGGACAGGTGGCCTTTCCCTTGGGCGGATCGTCGTCTGCCCCAGATCGTTGCTTACCCTTATCCGCGTTTCCGGCGGCTCGTGATCCGCGACCGTGGCAATGGCGATGGTTGCATCCACTGAAGCGAAGGCAACAGCCGTGCCATCGGCGCTGAAGCGCAAATCGGCGATTGCCGACGGACGACGCCAGCTCCGCGCCAGAAGGTCGAACAAGGTTAGGTTCTGCATCGTCTGCTGGTTCATGCTCTCTCTCCCGTCAGTCCTCGTTCGCCGTCGCGGCAAGCCGGCGATCAATGTCCTCGACATCGCCTTCCACTGCGACGATGCGTTGCTCGCACACCGCGCATGCCTGCATGACCGCCGCCGCGCTCTGCTCTGCCTCATGCAAGTCCCGCACCAGTTGCTCGCTGGCGCCGCTTCTGCCGATTTCCAGCTCCAGGCGCAGCACATCCATCTCGATGCCGGAGCGTTTCTGATTGAGCCGCAGCGCCTCGGCAGTGAGCGCGGAGACATTGGCGACCAGATCGAGCCGGCGGGCGAGCAGCGCGTGGCGTCTGGCGATATCGGATCCTCCCGTCATTGTTTGCTCCCCAAAGATCCCGGCGGTTTTTCGAAAGCCGACAGCAATTTTGGCAACGTACCGGCCTGCGACTGGAACTGCCTTTCGGCCGTCTCGATATGGCTCTTGAGCTGATCCCAGATGTCGACACGGATCATCGATGTCGTGTCACCGGTGAGGCGCTCGATCTCGTCGACGCGGAACTGGCGCGTCAGCGAAACGCCGGAAAACACGAAGTCCCGCAACAGGATCGCGTGGTTTTCGATGAACAGATGGATCATCGGATGCGTTTCCGTGGTGACGCCGCCGGCGGCAAGCTCGGCCCGGATGAAGTCCTGGAAGTGGCTCTGGAGGCGATGTTGGCTCTCGCCCATGAAGCGCATGACAAAGACCAGATCGCGGGGCATCAGCCTGACAAGATCGCCGGTGACGCCGTCGGCCTGGCTGGACATTGGCTCTGGTGGCCCCCGGCTGTCTCTATCGTTCGGCATGGTCTCTCTCCAGCGCCAGGCCCATCCACGGCCGTCTCCTTCAGATAGTAGAGAAAGACGAAGAATTGAATAGATGATATCTGTTTTCTTTTTTTGCTGCACTTGCTAACTAAACATATTGCGTATGCGAATAGATTTTAAATATTACAAGCGTACTTTACAACTGTAAAACAACGTTACAGTCGGCCATCTGCTCATATGCCGAAAGAGTGGCGATTTTGTTTGAACGTCAGCCATGGGCGCTCTTTTCAAACTGGCACGGCGCTTGCTTTGTACCTTTCCACAAGAAGCCCATCGCATTTTTGACGCGGTGCCAAAAGAACGAAGGAACGGAGGAAGCAGAGACCGCTTCGATACGCCCATCGCACATGCGGTTGGCGCCGCGGGTCTCCGCCAAAACACCTCGAGAACCTTTGCCGCGATCCACTTGAACGGCCGGACCATGAGTCGCGCCTGAATGCGCAACCCTTTGTCGTGCCGTTCGCACTCTCACTGGCGGTGCTTTGTGCCGCTTCATGCCGGGGTCAAGGGACCTGCGGCTCAAACCTGGTGGAGGCTTATGACCATGACGTCTCTGACGCTTAACAAGATTACCTCGCAACGCGGAATCTCCGTCGGCGAGGCGACCAAGAAGATTGCCGATCTCGGCTGGAATCCTTCCTACGTCCAGGAAGCGATGACGTTTCCGACCGACTACAAGATCAACAAGACGCCCCGCGACCCGATGAAGCAGGTCCTGCGGTCGTACTTCCCGATGCAGGAAGAAAAAGACAACCGCGTCTATGGCGCGCTCGATGCGGCCTTGCGCGGCGACATGTTCCGCAACGTCGAGCCGCGTTGGGTCGAGTGGATGAAGCTCTTCCTGGCCATCATTCCGTTCCCGGAAATCTCGGCTGCCCGCTCGATGGCGATGGTTGCCCGCATAGCGCCTGGTGAGGAACTCCGAACCGGCTTCACCATGCAGATGATCGACGAGTTTCGTCACTCGACGATCCAGATGAATTTGAAGAAATGGTACATGGAGAACTACATCGATCCGGCCGGCTTCGACATCACCGAAGAAGCCTTCGGAAAATGCTACGCCACGACAATCGGCCGACAGTTCGCCGAAGGCTTCATCACCGGCGACACGATGACCGCCGCCTGCATGTACCTGACCGTGGTGGCTGAAACCGCCTTCACCAACACGCTGTTCGTCGCCATGCCTTCGGAGGCCGCCCGCAACGGCGACTACGCGCTGCCGACGGTGTTCCTGTCGGTGCAGTCCGACGAGAGCCGGCATATCGGCAATGGCCACTCGCTGCTGATGGCGGCGCTCAAGGAGCCGGAAAACCACCTCTTGCTCGAGCGCGACCTGCGCTACGCCTTCTGGCAGAACCACGCCATCGTCGATGCCGCCATCGGTACCTTCATCGAATACGGCACCACCAACCGCGACAAGAACAAGGAGTCCTACGCGGAGATGTGGCACCGTTGGATCTATGAGGACTACTATCGCACCTACATGCTGCCGCTCGAAAAATACGGCATCAAGGTCCATCACGATGACGTCCAGGCGGCCTGGGAGCGCATCACCAAGAAGAACTATGTCCACAAGGTCGGGCAGTTCTTCGCGGTCGGCTGGCCGGTCAATTTCTGGCGTATCGAAGCCCAGACCGACAAGGACTTCGAGTGGTTCGAGCACAAGTATCCGGGCTGGTACGCCGAGTTCGGCGATTTCTGGAAATGGTATGCCAAGCTCAGCCACAAGGGCGAGAAGGTGCTGCTGTTCAACAGCGATGTCGGCTACGTCTACCCGCACCGCTGCTGGTCCTGCCTCGTTCCCTGTCTGATCCGTGAGGACATGGTGGTCGGCGAGATCGACGGCCAGCTCCATACCTTCGCCCACGAACTCGACAAGTGGACCGCAACAGTCGCCTTCGCCGACGAGTATCAGGGCCGGCCGACGCCCGCGATGGGCCGCTTCAGCGGCAAGCGCGAGTGGGAGACGCTCTATGACGGCTGGGATCTGGCCGATGCGATCAAGGACCTGAACTTCGTCCGTTCCGACGGCAAGACCCTGGTTCCGCAGCCGCATCTTCGCTTCGACGACAAGGAGATGTGGACGCTCGACGACGTGCGCGGCAATACGCTCGGATCGCCGCTCAACGCGCTGCGTGCCATGTCGCCCGCGGACCGCGAGAAGCACTTGGCGGAATACCGGGCCGGTTTCACGATCAATCCCTGCAACTGATCAGGCCAGAGGGGGCGGGTTCGTCCCGCCCTCTCTTTTCACACTGGAGGTCCGTATGTCGGAAACCCACACGGTCAGGCTCAGCCCGGTTGGCGTCGAATTCGACGTCGAGCATGGCGAAACGGTGCTCAACGCCGCCTTTCGCCAGGGCATCGCGCTGCCGCACGGCTGTAAGGAAGGGCAATGCTCGGCCTGCAAAAGCGTGCTGCTCGAAGGCGAAGTCGACATGCTGAAATACTCGACCTTCGCGCTGAACGACATGGAGAAGGAGAGCGGGCACGTCCTGTTGTGCCGCTGCATCGCCTTCTCCGACCTGGAAGTCGAGCTTCTCAACTATGACGAGGAGATTTTGGCGAAAGCGATCGCCGTGAAGACGTACAAGGGCCGGATTGCTCGCATCGAGCAGCTGACCCACGACATTCGCGGCATCGAGATCGAACTCGGCTCCCCAATGAAGTTCTGGGCGGGGCAATATGTCGACATCACGGTTACCACGCAAAAAGGGGAGACGATTACGCGCTCGTTCTCCATGGCAAATACGCCGGACCAAACCGAAAAACTCTCCTTCATCATCAAAAAATATCCTGAGGGAAAGTTTTCCGGAGAGCTCGATTCCGGAGGCATCAGAGCCGGAGCCGAAGTCACCGTCGTCGGACCCTACGGAACCTGCTTCCGCCGCGACGAACGGCAAGGACCCCTGATCCTGGTCGGCGCAGGATCGGGCATGTCGCCCATCTGGTCGATCCTCAACGATCACCTGAAGAGCGGCGAGAAACGTCCGGTCTATTTCTTCTACGGCGCCCGCACCCGCAACGACCTGTTCTATCTCGACAGGATCGCCGAGCTGGTCGGCAATCATTCCGACGTCACCTTCATTCCCGTGCTGTCGCACGCGAATGACGACGCCGAATGGCAGGGCGAACGTGGCTTCGTGCACCAGAGTGTCGACGTCGTGCTCAAGCAACTGGCGGTCGACGGGCAGGGCGATGTCCATGCCTGTGGCCCGCCGCCGATGATCGATGCGCTGCAGCCGGTCCTGTTCATGAACGGCTTCGAAACGGAGCGGATCTTCTTCGACAAGTTCACCACATCGGCAGGTGCAACGCCGGCCCATTGAGGGCGGTCGCGCAAGCCAACCACAACTGCAACAAGGGAGAGAGACTATGCCTGCAACCTCGAGTTCAGTCGGATCAGGAGCCGCCGGCGCGGCAATCTTCGCCGACTCCGACAGCCGGAAGTACCGGTATTTCGACCCGAAAGGCCAGCGCGCCACCCACTACGAGGACATGACGGTCGACGTCCAGCCCGACCCGGAACGCTATCTGATCCAGGACTGGATCATCTCTTTCGCCGACGGCAAGGGCGCCTATGTCAAGCAGAACACCGCCGCGCAGAGCTCCAACTGGCATGCCTTCCGCGCTCCCGACCAGGAGTGGGAGCGCACGCACTACCAGCGCCAGTCGAAGATCGAGACGATGGTGCAGAGCGTCATCAACAATGCGCGCAAGTCGGGCACCCCAAAGACCTTCGACAAGGCTTGGGTCAAGATCCTGCAGACGCAGCTCGGCGCCTGGAAACACGCCGAATTCGGGCTCGGTACGTCGTTGATGCAGGCGCAGCGTTACGGCTACACCCAGATGATCAACAACGCGACGCTGACCAACTCGTCCTACAAGCTCAGGCTCGCCCAGGACATCACCCTCTACCTCGCCGAGATCGGGATGGATCTTCCCGACTGGGACGATGAGCTAGGCAAGAAAGCCTGGCTCGAGGACAGGAACTGGCAAGGCACCCGCGAAGCGGTCGAAACCATCATGGGCGCGACCGATTATCTCGAGCAGTATTTCGCCATCAACATCATCTTCGAGCCGCTGGTGGGCGAAGTGTTCCGCTCCGGCTTCCTGATGCAGATCGCCGCCGCCAACCACGACTTCATCACGCCGGCGGTGATTTCGGCAGCCGAGGCCGACTATGAGCGCAACCTCGCCAACACGATCGACCTCATGCATCTCCTCGCCAATGACGAGAAGCATGGCGCCGCCAACAAGAAGCTCTTCCAGGGCTGGGTCAAGAAACACGGCGCGCTCGCCGACAAGGCAGCCGCCGGCCTGCAGCCGATCTGGTCGATGCCGCATTCCAAGCCGGTCGCGTTCACTGACGTCCGTGCCAAATCCGAAGAGCGGATTGGCCAGATCCTCGGCGAACTCGGCCTCAAGCGCTGAAACAGGAGAAATCGTCATGTCACTATCTGCACGCGACGCAACGCATTCCAACATCTTCAAGGCGATGAAGGACATCACCTTCGAACAGACGATTTCGCATCAGTGCGGCGTCACCATGAACGACTCTGTCGAGGCGAGGGCCATCGCCGAATTCATGGGCCAGAAGCCGAACGTAACCGTCACCTACCAGCCGGCGATGATCCGCATCGACGGCACCGGCAAGCTGATCTTCAAGATGGACGAGATCAGCGAATATCTCGGCCGCGAGATGACGGCGGAAACCTTCGAGGTCAACAGCTCCACCCACTACGGCCGCATGGTTCGCGTCGACGACAACACTGTGATCCTGTTCGGCAACATGGATGAGATGTTCGAATACATCGAATAGCCGCCACGAAAAATCCGGCGTGCCGCTGGGTGCGGCGCGCCGAACCGATCAACGCGATTGCTGCGGAGGCAACCATGTACAGAACACCGGAAGGCAAGGACATTTTCGTGGTCGACGGCCACACCCATTTCTGGGACGGCAGCCCGGAAAACCAGAAGAACATCCACGGCAAGCAGTTCATCGAGTGCTTCTATGCCTATCACACTGGCTTGAGCCCGAAGGACCAGCTGTGGGAGAAGAGCAAGTTCGAGAAATACAGCGCCGACGACCTCTATCGCGACCTGTTCATCGACGGGCCCGACGATGTGGCGATCGTCCAGTCGACCTATCTCAAGGACTTCTACAAGAACGGCTTCAACACGATCGAGCGCAACGCCGAGGTGGCCAAGCGCTATCCGGAGCGCTTCATCGTCAACGGCGCCTTCGATCCGCGCGACGGCGAGAAGGCGCTGGAATACATCCACTTCCTCAAGGAGACCTACGACGTCAAGGGCGTGAAGATGTACACGGCCGAATGGAACGGCGCCTCCAAGGGCTGGAAGCTCACTGATCCCGATGCCTACAAGTGCTTCGAACTCTGCGACAAGCTCGGCATCAGGAACATCCACGTCCACAAGGGCCCGACCATCCTGCCGCTCTCGAAGGATGCCTTCGACGTCCATGACGTCGATCATGCGGCGACGGATTTTCAGGGCCTCAACTGGATCATCGAGCATTGCGGCCTGCCGCGTCTCGACGATTTCTGCTGGATCGCGACGCAGGAAACCAACGTCTATGGCGGACTGGCGGTGGCACTGCCCTTCATCCACGCGCGCCCGCGCTATTTCGGCGAGGTCATCGCCGAGCTGTTGTTCTGGCTCGGGCCGGAGAAGATCCTGTTCGGTTCCGACTACGCGATCTGGACGCCGCGCTGGCTGGTCGAGAAATTCTGGGCCTACCAGATACCAGAGGACATCGCTGCCGAACGCGGCGTGCAGCTGACCGACGAGATCAAGGAGAAGATCCTCGGCCTCAACGCCGCGCGCCTCTACAACATCGATATCGAAGCCAAGAAGAAGGCGCTGGCCAGCTCGCCCTTCAGCATCGCGGCGGAGTAGGAACCATGGCAACCGCCAGCGTTTCCGGCAGCCGCGAGAACGAACTCTGGCGGCGCCTTGGTGAGGTCAACGACCCGGAACTCGACGAACCCGTCACCGAGATGGGCTTTGTCGAACGGGGCGAGGTGACGGGCGATGGCAGCGTGGAAGTCGACTTCCGCCTGCCGACCTACTGGTGCTCGCCCAACTTCGCGTTCCTGATGCTGGACGGCGTGCGCAAGGCGCTCGACCAGCTCTCCTGGGCGCCGGCCTACCGCGTCAAACTGCACGACCACATGTTCGCGGAAGAGGTCAATCGCGGCATGGCGGAAGGCAAGGCCTTCGGCGATATCTTCGCCGTGCTTGCCGAGGATCAGGATCTCGGCGGCTTGCGCGACACCTTCGCGATGAAGGCATTCAAGCGGCGCCAGGAGGCGGTCCTGCGCGGCCTCAAGGCGCACGGCCTGACCGATCGGGAGATCCTCGGCATGGACCTGCCGGGTTACGACGTCGCGCGGTTCGAACCGGGCGAGGCGGCCAAACAGCAGCCGAGGTACCGCGCGGCGCTGCTCGAGCGGTTTCCCGACCGCCGGGCGGACGATCCTGTCTTCGTGACCTGGGAGGGGCAAGGCATACCACCGGCCGCACTCAGTGCCCACCTCGCCGAGCTGCGCGGTGTGCGCATCAACATGGAGTTCAACGGCGCGCTGTGCCGGGGGCTCAAGCAGACCAGATACAAGGAACTGGATGTGATCGACGGCGAACCGACGCTGGTCGATTTCATTCTGGATCGCGTGCCGGCCGGAACGGCGCCGACTGCCTGAAGCAGAACTGACACAACGGCCTCCCTTGCACGAGGCCCCTAACCAACAACCCGCCCGTAAGGCGGAAGGAGGAATCATGCCCAAGATAATGCTTCACAATTCCGAGGCTCGCCGGGCTCTCGCCCGTGGCGTTTTCAGGCTTGCAGCCGCCGTCGAGCCGACGCTCGGCCCCAAAGGCATGAACGCCATGATCGACCGGCCGATCGGCACGCCCATGGTGACCCGCGACGGCGTCAGCATCGCCTCCGAGATCGAGCTGCACGACCGTTTCGAAAATATGGGCGCGCAAGTCGTGCGCGAAGTGTCGATGCAGACCAACGAGGTCGCCGGCGATGGCACCACGACGGCGATCGTGCTCGCCAACGCGCTCATCCAGGGTGGCGTCGAGGCGAATGAGCGTGGCGTGAAATCCGTCGATCTGTGCAAGGGCATCGACCTCGCCGTGGCGGCGGTGGTGGCGGCACTCAAGGCCTCGGCCAAGCCGGCCAAGGGCAACGGCATTCTTGCGTCGGTCGCCAACATCGCCGCGACCAACAGCAAGCTCGGCGCGCTGGTGGCGGAAGCCCATCAGCGGGTAGGCGCCGAAGGCGTCATCACCACCGACTTCAGCGTCACCACCGAGACCACGCTCGATGTCGTCGAGGGCATGTCCTTCGAACGTGGCTATCTCTCCCATCACATGGTGACCGATCAGGAGAAGATGGAGGCCGTGCTCGAGCGGCCCTACATCCTGATGACCGACCTCAAGATCAAGGAGCCCGGGCAACTCGATGCGGTTCGCCGCATTGCCGACGAGGCCGGCCGCCCGCTGCTGATCGTGTCCGAGGAAATGTCGCCGGAAGTGGTGGTGACGCTGCTCGGCAAGCAGGGGCCAGGACGATATCTCGTCGTCCATCCGCCGGAATATGGCCACTGGCGAAAGGCGATGATGGAGGATCTGGCCATCATCACCGGCGGCAAGGTGATCGCGCGCGATCTCGGCGGCCGGCTGGAGGATATCACCGCCGAGGATCTCGGCACGGCCGACCGGGTGAAGACCAGTTCGTCCTACACCTCCATCATTCGCGGCGGCGGCGACCATGCGGCAATCGCCTCGCGTCGCGCCCAGGTGCAGCGGCAGTATGAAGCCTCGCCGCCCAACATCGACCAGGACAAGCTGCGCGAACGCCTGGCCAAGCTCTCCGGTGGTACCGCGATCCTCTATGCCGGTGGCGTCACGCCGGTCGAGCAGAAGCGGACCATCCAGCTGATCGAGGATTCTTTGAACGCGGTGCGCGCCGCGTCCGAAGAGGGCGTGGTCGCCGGCGGCGGCTCGGCGCTCGCCCAGATCGCGCCACTGCTCGACAAGCTGGCGGCCGGCGTCGACGGCGATGTCGCCGAAGGCGTGCGCCTCGTACGCTCGGTTCTGTCGCGACCGCTGTGGCGCATCGCGGCCAATGCCGGCGCCGATCCCGAAGCGGTGGTGGCGGAAGTCACGCGCATCAACGGCGGCTACGGCTACAACGCGTCGACCGGCACGTATCAGAACATGTTCGAGGCAGGGATCATCGATCCGGTCCGCGTCACCTACACGGCGCTCGCCAACGCAGCCTCCGTGGCGACGCTGATCCTGACCACCGAAACGCTGATTGGCGATCTCGCCGAGGATGAGGATCCGACGGCCGGCCCGGCGCGTGGCGGCGGCTCCGAAAGGCTCGGCCGCGCCTGAAGCGACAAATTCCAACGCAACGATTTCGACGTTGAAAGGACACAGCCATGAAAGCTGCCAGACTGTACGAATACGATCCGAAGATGAACGTCCTGCTCAAGATCGAGGAGGTCAAGGCGCCGACGATCACCGCTCCCGACGAGGTGATCGTGCGGGTGGGTGCCGCCGGCCTCTGCCGCACCGACCTGCACATCATCGAGGGCGTGTGGAAGCCGACCATGGATCCCGACGGCACGCTGTTGCCTTACATCATGGGCCATGAAAATGCCGGCTGGGTCGAGGAAGTCGGCAGCGGTGTCAGGTCGGTCAAGCGCGGTGACGCCGTAATCTGCCATCCCTTCCGCTCATGCGGGATCTGTCTCAACTGCCGCCATGGCGAGGACATGTATTGCGCCAACGGCCAATTCCCCGGCCTTGGCATGAATGGCGGCTTCGCCGAGTATTTCATCACCAGCGAGCGTTCGCTGATCAAGCTCAACGCCAACATCACGCCGATCGAGGTGGCGCCGCTGGCCGATGCCGGCATCACCGCCTACCGCGCCGCCAAGCGTGCCGCCAAGCTGCTACGACCGGGGAGCTACTGTGTGCTGCTTGGCATAGGCGGGCTTGGCCATATCGCGTTGCAATCGCTGCACGCCATTTCGGGCTGCCGCATCATCGCCGTCGATCGCGAGCCGGCGGCGCGGGTACTGGCAAAGGACCTTGGCGCCGATTTCATCCTCGATGGTGGGCCGAATGTCGTCGAGGAAGTCGCCCAGATCACCGGTGGCGGCGCCCATGTGGTGATCGACTTCGTCGGTGAACTCGGTGTCGAGAACATCTGCTGGAAGATGGTGCGCAAGGGTGGGCAATTGTTCGTCGTCGGCTATGGCGGCAACATAAACGTGCCGACCGCGCATCTTGTCATCGAGGAGATCAACATTGGCGGCAGCCTGGTCGGCAATTTCACCGAGCTTGTCGAACTGATGGAGCTCAACGCCGACGGCAAGGTAAGGATGCACTACACCGAATACAATCTCGCCAGCATCAACACCGCGCTCGACGATTTCAAGAACCGCCGGTTCACCGGCCGTGGCGTCATCGTGCCCTGAAACATTTGGACCGGACTTCGCGCGGACGGGTGCCACGTCCGGTTCGATCCGACTGCTTGCCTGATCCGGCAGGCCTGCCTTCTTGAGCTCCTTGGCTGATGCCATGGCATTTCCGTGTCGGGACGTCAGCGAAGCGCGATCCCTATACGAGCTTCCTTGCTTCGTGGTGTGGAAAAACGGGAGGACAACATGGTCTTGTTACAGGGCTGGCCATCGTCATCGGCATTATGGGTGGCATTGCAACATGGGCGGCGATCACGATAGGCAGTCCCTATCTGCTGATCTGGGCGGTATTTGTCGGCTGGGGGAGTTTCTATCACTGTGGTGGCAAGGAGGCCGGGTTCAAGAATTCGGCCGTTGCAAATTTGTGGGGAGCGATCTGCGCCGCCGGCGCACTGATAGCACTGACGTCTATTGGTGTTACCGCGATCATGGCCGGCATTTGTGTCGACATTTCAATCATTGTCCTGATCCTCGCCGCCAAGCTGCCATTGCTGAGCGCCATTCCGTCAGCGGTCTATGGCTATGCAACGACTGCCGCGCTTTTTCTGCTTGCTGCCGCCGCCTATGGCGAAGGTGCCGGCGGCATCATCAAGGTTGCTGCCGCCGTGGTGATCTCGCTGATCATCGGCAACATCCTCGGCTACGTCTCGGAGAAAGTGACCGGTGCGGTCGTAAAGGCCTGATCATTTCCGCGACCGCTGCCTGAAGGCAATCTCGGTCGACATTCTCCCAATCCCGCGGCGCGAATGCCGCGGTTTTTTATTGCGGAGGTGAAAGGAGTTGCGCCTAAAGGAAGCCGCGCCGGATTCCGTATTGACCGAGCTTGCGATAGAGCGTCGGCCGCGAAATGCCGAGCCTGAGCGCAACCTTGCTGAGATTGCCACTCTCCGCGGCAAGCGCATTCTTGATCGCCTGGCGTTCCGCATCCTGGAAAGTACATACGGGTGCTTCAAGCATGGCTGAGGGATGGTCGCCGTGCATGGCTATTGCGCTGCGATCGCCCGCACTGATTTCTCCGGGAAGGTCCTGCAAGTCGATCGTGCCCCCGCGCGCCAGTATATGCAGGCGTTCCACCAGGTTCTTCAACTCGCGCACATTGCCCGGCCAGCGGTAGGCAAGCAGCGCATCGAGCGCGGCGTTTGAAAACTCCAACGGTTCATTGCCTGCCAGCTTCGCGATCTGACGGTTGAAATGCTCGATCAGCAGCAGCACGTCGTCGCCGCGCTCGCGCAGCGCCGGGACATGGATCGAGACCGCACCGATGCGGTAATAGAGATCGCTGCGGAAGCGCCCGGCCGCGACTTCCTGCTTGAGGTCGCGATTGGTCGAGGCGACCAGTCGCACGTCCACCGGCCGGCCTCTGGAGTCACCGATGCGGTGGACGACGCGCTCCTCCAGCACACGTAACAGGAAGGGCTGGATTTCGAGCGGCAACTCGCCGATTTCATCAAGGCTGAGCACGCCGCCATTGGCGAGTTCGAAGATGCCCGGCTTGCCGTCACGCGAAGCTCCTGTAAAGGCGCCGCCGACGTGGCCGAACAATTCGCTGCCGAACAGTTCCTTGGTGATTGCACCGCAGTTCATGGCGATGAAAGGGTCGTTTTCGGTGCGCCGGCTGCCGGCATGGACAAGTCGTGCAAACAACTCTTTTCCGACACCCGTCTCGCCTTCGATCAGCAACGAGGTGACACCCTTCGACCCGGCCACACGGGAGGCGACATCGACGGCGGCCAGCAATTTTTCGCTTTCGCCGACGATCACCGCCGCGGCTGTCCGCAGGTGCTTGTTCTCCTCCCGGCGGATCACCGTCATGCTCGAGACGGCCGGCACCGAGGGAAACACCAGAGCCGCGCCACGAAGATCGCCGTCGAGCTTCAGCGGCGTGACGTGGCAGGATCGCAGATGCGGCGGCAGCGCGTTGGCGAGATCGGTGTCCGAGCCGGAGGCAGGCAGGTTCATGAGCCAGCGGCCACGGCCAGGCTCCATCGGGCCGTCCATCATCTCCGTCGTGTCGCCATTGGGCACGTTGTTGCAGAAGATCGCGCGGCCACGATGATCGACGATCACCAACCCGTCTTTCCGGCGGTAGCTGGGTGCCGAGGAAATGAAGGCCTCAAGCAGGCGCGTGCGCTGCTCCTGCTGTTGTTCGGCGAGTGCCTTTTCAATCTGCCTGGCGGTGGCGGCGACGAGCGCCGTGTTGTGCGGCCGGAAGATCGGCGAATAGCCTGACAGGTCGACGACACCGATGATCTTGCCGTCCAGGGGATCGCGGATCGGCGCACCGGCGCAGGTCCAGGATTTGATGCCGGCGCAGAAATGTTCGGCGGCGTGGACGAAAATCGGTTCGCCGGTCCAAAGCGCCGTGCCGATGCCGTTGGTTCCGACGGCGTCCTCGTTCCATTTGCCGCCGACGCCCAGATGAATGTCCATGCCGTCATGCAAGGTCTTCTTGTCGCCGATCGCGTCGATCAGCACGCCATCACTGTCGGCGAGCACCAGCATCGCTCCCGTCCCTTCCAGCAACTGGCCAAGGGACGCAAACGATCGCCGCGCCGCCGAAAGCAGCTCGGCATTGGCACGGGTCAGATATTCGATCTCGTCACGATCGCTGCTCAGCGGCGCTTCGATGCCTTGCGCGTTGATGCCGCCGGTGGCGCTGCGATACCAGGAATCGTGGATCAGCGAGCGGACATGGACCGGATCGCGGGCGCACTTCGGCTCGTCAGCCAGAAAACTTTCCCAAGCGCGCATGGTGGCGCGCTCGTCATAGTCGATGTTGTCCAGAACCAACTGTCCGGTGGCCATCGACGCACGCGCCGGAAGAGCATCGGTCTTCATCTGATCGGGGCCGTTCGCGTGTCTCATTCAGTCATCACAGTACCTTTGAGGTATGCCATTTCTGTATGCTGTCGCGGATTGGGCGTGCTCAGCGACGCCCGAGTGCCGGTGGTCAGTCGATGCCGAGTTTCGCGCCGATGTCGGCGGCAAGCTGTTCTTCGCTATAGGTCGCAGTCAGGTGGGCTCCGTCCAGTTCGGCAAGCGCCTCGGCGACGGTTTCGTCGACTGGTGAGAAAAAGCCGTTCTGCTTCGTTGCCAGGACGAAAATCTGGTTACCATCCCGGTTGCGGACATCGCCGATATGATGAAGCTGGCGGCCGGTGTTCTGATCCTTGGAGATCACACGACCGTTCATGGTGACATGGATGGACGGTTTGGCTTCAGCCACAGGCGAGGCACCACCGCCAACATGGATGATCAGGCCTTCGGCCTTTGGTTGCTGGCGTGGCTTCTTGGAAGCCGAATAGCCGCCGCCGCTGATCTGGTCGGCAAGGCGAACGATGGTCGAGCGGTTCTGCTCGATCAGTCTTTTGACTTGTATGTCCTCGCGCCGCGGGCCATCCCGCTTGGAGATAATCTCGACCATGAATCCTCCCAGATTCGCAGTGCCGTGGATACGGCTCATTCTTCTTGTGACGCGAACCCTACACCGCCTCAGTCAGATCCGCCAATGCTAATAGATAGCGCCAAAATTCGGGTCGCTGGTAGCAGGCGGCTGCTACACGGGATTTCCGGTATTCGGACGTTTTGAGTAGTGCCCGCGTGTCAGGCTGCCTTGTTCGTCAATTCCGAGGGTTCGCTGTCGAGTGGTTGCCTGTCGCGCAGGTAGAGCGCGCACGTGGTGCGCAGCATGGAGGCAAAGTTCGGGATATGGCCGTTGGTTTCCAGTGCTTCATCGTAAAGTGTCGAGAGGAATTTCGGCGCCGTCATCCCCTGTCCGTGGGCGATCTCGTCCAACAACGTCCAAAAAGTGGCCTCAAGCTGGATGCTCGTTGAATGGCCACCTATTCGAATTGAGCGATTGACCAGTCGATACCCTTCCGGATCCTGCCCGGCTGCCCGGATTCGTGGAGATGGCCGTTGCGTGGACGCCTGCGATGCGGACTGCCCCGAGGAGACCTACTTTCAGCATATCAATTTCCTTACTGTTTCAAATCGTGAACGCATTACGGAATGCCTCTAGCGCATCTTCCGGGTTGCCTTTCGCAAAGGCTTCCATCCCCACAGGCCCCGCATACCCAATGGCGTCCAAGGCTCTTGCAATCATCGGCCAGTTCATTTCACCCGTTCCCGGTTCGCATCGCCCTGGGTTGTCGGCGACCTGGATTTCTCCGATCCATGGAAGACACGCTTCTGCATGGCGGATCACATCCCCTTCGCCGATCTGGGTATGATAGAGGTCGAGATTGATCCGGAGCTGCGGTCTATCGACGGTAGCGACCAGCGAAAGTACATCTGCCGTTGAATTGAACGGGCAGCCGGGATGTTCGCGAAGGTTCAGGTTTTCAAGGGTGAACGTGACGCCCTCTTCTTCTGCCATGTCGCAGATGCGGTGCAGGGTATCGCGTGCTTTCAGCCACATGCCCGGTGCGACATGTGCCATTTGCTGAATGGGCAGCCCCTGATCTCCAAGACCAGTACCATGAAGGTTCAGGCGATGAACACCAAGGCGCTTGCCAACCTGTGCGGTTTCCCGCGCAGATTTGAGGATAAGGTCGGCCCCCTCTGAGTCAGCCAATCGCCCCACAAGATAGCCGTTCATTATTGTGAATGTCGCGCCGGTTTTCTCCAGTTCATCGAGGTCCCAGGCGGGATAATTCCACAGGCCGACGCCAAACCCCATCTCATGCAAGCGGGACGCTCGCCAATGTATCGGTTTGTCCTGCCAGAGCATTTCCGCACAGGCTGCCAGTTGAAAGCTCATGTCAGATATCCTGCAATTTGAAATCGGCTGGGGCGACAGGCATGACGCCCTTCAGAAGGGTCACGGATTTCTCGAGCCCTTCGAGCGCGTTAAGGAGGACGTCCTCATGTTCGATGGAGAGCCAGCCGTCATAGCCTGCCATCTTGAGGCGGTAGCAGAACTGCCGCCACCATTCCTCGCTGTGGCCGAAGCCGAGCGTGATGTAGGACCAGCTTCGCGCCGGGATGTCGGTGAGACTGCCGTTTTCCAAGAGGCTGGTCGTCGCCTGCTTCGGGGCATTGAGGAAAGTGTCCTTGGCATGGACGTGATAGACGGCGTCGCCCAGCGTTTCGGCCGCGATCAGCGGATCGGCCCCCATCCAGAAGAGATGCGAGGGATCGAGGTTGGCCCCAACGACCGGGCCGACTTCGTTGCGGAGCCTGAACAGAGACGGCACATTGTAGACGCACTGGTTGCCATGCAGTTCGAGCGCGATTTTCTCGATCCCGCATTCCTTCGCGAGCGCCACGATTTCCGCCCAGAACGGGAAGAGCTTTTCTTCCCACTGGTATTTGAGGATCGCCTGGGTTTCCGGCGGCCAGGAGGAGACCACCCAATTCGGCATGGTGTCGGTGGGATTGCCCGCAGGCAGGCCCGACATGGTGCAGACCGTCCTGATGCCCATCTCGCCCGCGACACGGATGGTGTTTTTCAGGTCTTCGCCCTGAGCGGGATCGGTGGGATGCAAGGGATTCCCGTTGGCATTGAGACTGATGACTTCGAGCCCACGGTCAGAGAAGGACTTCCGGAACTCCTTCTGCGCGGCCGTGTTGCCGAGCATGTATTTCAGGTCGAAATGCGGAGCGGTCGACCAGCCGCAGGTGTTGACCTCGACCCCCGAGACACCCATGCGGGCAGCATTGTCGAGAAGGTCATTGAGCGGCATGCCCCCAAGGCTGTCGGATACGAAACCCAGTTTCATGCGTAGAACTCCGGCTTGGAAATCATGGTGACGGGTTGCTTCTGTCCGGAAGCGAGTGCCGTTACGCCTGCCTCGGCGGCAACTGCTGCGGCATAGCCATCCCAGCAGCTTGATGCGATTTCGGGAAACACGTCTGTGTCGACGAAGCGTAGGAAGGCGCGGTTCTGGCGGCGATAGGCATCGAAATAGCGGGTCCGCCAATCGGCATCGTAGCCGGTGTGGACGCCAAGCGAGCGTTCGAGATGGGTATAAGCGACATGGCTCATGGAAATGCTCGCGTGCTCGCCCACGAGTTCGGCACGAACGTCGTAGCCGTACGCAGCGTTGTTGTTGATCTCGATGTTGACGAGCTGGCCATCGACGGTTTCGAGGACCATGAAGACGGGCGCGACGCGTCGATCAGAGCGCTTCGGCTGGAAGGCAGAGATCCAGGCATATTCGGTGCCAAGTACATGGCGCACGACGTCGAACTCATGCGGGGCGGAATTGGTGATTGCCATGGCACCGGTGAAGTCGGAGGCTGGCGTTTCCACATTGCGGTGGAAGTTGTGCATCATCAGGACTCGGCCAAGCGTGCCATTTTCAATTGCCTCTTTCATCTCGACATAGGACTGGTCGTAGCGCCGCATGAAGCCGAGCTGGACGAACTTTTGACCAACTTCCTGTTCGGCCTGCATGATCGAGAGGCATTCGGCCGAGGACTGCGATAGGGGCTTTTCGCAGAGCACCTTCTTGCCCGCGTTGATGCAGGCGAGTGACAGCGGCGCATGAGTGAAGTCCGGGCTCGCGACGATCACCGCATCCACATCGGCACGGGCAATCACGGCTTCCGGATTACTTGCAACGTCTGCCGCACCATGGGCATCGGCCACCTTGCGAGCGCGGACTTTATCCATGTCGCAGACCACCTGAAGGGTCGCGCCCGGCATTTCCTCCACGACGATCTTGGCGTGGTCAGCGCCCATCAGCCCTGCACCAATGACTGCTACACGCACCATTGGACAAACTCCTTCCATTCGGCTGGCACAAGAGCTCAACCGCTTCCATTCAACAAATTCCACTACTTGGCGGCAATGCCAATATTCAGTCAGTGAGCGGGCGGTGGCGGAAGACCGTCATGGGTCTCCATATACCCTTCAAGTGAGGCTTCGAGACTGGCCATGGATTCACCACCGGCCATCAGATCAGCGATCTGCTCGCGTGTCTTTTCCCCCTTGCGGAAGTCAGCCGCAATTGCACCCCGAATGAGCACTGCGAAGTGATCGCCCACTGCCATGGCATGCATCACCTGATGGGTGATGAAAATGACCGCGAGGCCACGACGCTTGGCTTCATTGATGATACGCAGTACGTGAGCAGCCTGCTTGACGCCGAGGGCTGCCGTCGGCTCGTCAAGGATGAGAACACGGGCTCCGAAATAGACAGCACGGGCAATCGCGAGCGACTGGCGTTCCCCTCCGGAAAGGCCACCGACCAAGCGATCCCCGTCGGTGATGCGTGTGATCCCCATTTTCTGAACCTCTGCAACTGCCACTCGGGTGGCGGTTTTGCGGTCGAAATATTTGAACGGTCCCCAACCCTTTGTCGGCTCCGAACCCATGAAAAAGTTACGTCCTATGGACATCAAAGGATATGTCCCACCGAATTGGTGAACTGTAGCTATCCCGCGTTCCTGAGCCTCACGGGGACTGGAGAAAAGTGCGGGCTGACCATCCATCAGAATTTCGCCACGCGTCGGCTGATAGACACCAGACAGCGTTTTGATGAGCGTCGACTTACCCGCGCCGTTGTCGCCAAGCAGGCAGAGCACTTCACCTTCACCGACCTTGAGGCTGATATCGTTCAGAACATCAATATGGCCAAACGATTTGTCGACGTTTCGAAATTCGAGAACGGGTTTCTTATCGGACATTGTCGCTCTCCTTATTTCTTTTTGGACGTCGACCAGCTGGTGGCCAAATGACGAAACGTGTCGTTGAGCAGGACAGCGATCAAAAGCATGACACCGATAATTAGGAAGGACAGGTTTCTGTCGATCTCTGTGAAACCAATAGCTTGGGTAACAATCGAAAGGGTGAGCACCCCGAAGACAATGCCCATTACAGTACCAAAACCACCCGTGAGGAGAACGCCACCTACGACCACGGCGATAATGGTGTTGAAGATTAGGCCAAAATTGGCCTGAGACGTTGCGGAGCTGAATGTCATCACCTGAAGGACACCAGCAAAGGCCGCCGATATGGAACACAGCATGAAGAGTGCAATCTTCATCCTGGTTACAGGAATACCTGCGTTTCTCGCGCTTTCTTGGTCTCCACCAAGAGCGAACACCCAGCTTCCCTTCGGAGAGTAATGCAGAAAGAAGACGAATGCTGCGATAAGCCCACCCCACCAGAAGACGGAAGAATTGAAGCCATACACCTTCCCGCCGAAGAGCGATTTTGCCCAATCTGGCGCGTGATAGAAGGAATTGGTGTTGTTGATGAAGAAGATCGACAGGTAGAGCGTGATGCCTGCCACTGCAAAGAGCGTCGCCAATGTCACGATGAACGACGGCACGCGCGTGTGAGTTACGATGTATCCATTGATGAAGCCGATCAGTGCACCGATGGCAAGCGCTGCAGCTACACCGACAAGCACAGGCATCTGATAATGCTCGCAGACAATCGCAACTGTCATCGTGGACGCGGGAAGTACAGCACCGGTTGAAATATCGAGTTCACCGGCAATCATGAGGAACCCGACCGGAATCGCAATCATTCCTATGAGTGACGCGAAGTTCACCCACGTAGTTACACCAGCTACGGACAAAAAGTTGCGGCTATACCCGAACATCGCAAAAAGGATGAATACAGCCACGAAACCCATGAAAGCACCAGCGGCGGGGGTGCGAAAAAAGGCCTTAATGGATGAAATGGCCGATTCACTCTCGATGGCGGGTGTTTCAACGGTGCTGGTTCTTAGGTTTGTGGTGGTCATGGAAGCAAAATCCTCAGTTAGCGCAGACGAAGCTACATAGAGGGAGCATGGATGAGACCCGGCTAGGTTAGCGGCCAGGTCTCAGCCTCGGGCCAGCCTCAACGTGCGCCGAGTTTGACGCCGTCGATTGCCGAAGCAACATTGGTCTTGTCGACAATCGCCGGACCAGTCAGAACCGGCTTCGTTGCAACCGCAGTGCCGAACTTCAGGTTTGCAAACAGCATGGAGGTTGCGAGGAACCCCTGCAGATAAGGCTGCTGGTCGATTGCGAAGGTCTGGGTGCCCTTCGAAATGCGATCCAGAACCGAGGCGGACATATCGAAGGTACCAAGCTGAATCTTGCCGATCTTGCTCTGCTGATCGATGGAGCTAGCGGCAGCATCTGCAGCCCATGCAGCGAGCGTGATGACGGCGTCAATGGACGGATCGGCGATCAGCTCGGATTTGATTGCTTCAGAGGTACCATTCATGTCCTGGTCAAGGTTAGCAGGAACACGGAGGATGAAGGTGTCTGCGCCAGCCTTCTTCGCACCGTCTTGAACGCCCTTGCAGCGGGTCTCGAGATTTACGGCACCTGGGTTCTGGATGTGGCAGAGAATTTTCTTTGCACCATGAGAAGCCAGATACTTGCCACCCTCAACACCTGCCAGATATTCGTCCGACCCGAAATAGTTTAGCGAGCCGTAATTATCCATCTCACTCTGGCCAGCGTTGAAGGAGATGATCACCACGCCCTTGTCCCGCGCAGCCTTGAGGGCAGGGGTTTCGGATTCTGGCAGCCAGTTCGGGATAGCAATACCTTTAGCACCCTGGGCTACAGCCTGTTCGATTAGCGAAGCGAGGTCCGGGCCGAAGTTGTCATAGTTTTGGGTCTGCATGAAATTGACGGTGCCGCCATTAGCCTTGACCATCAGCGAAGCATCATCGACGCCCTTCTTGACCATGTTCCAGAAGCCATCTTGGGCCGAGCCCACGATGACGGCGATATCCGTGTCACCCGCATGAGCGCTGGATGCCAGCATGAATGCCATGGCTGCGGTGGCTATTTTCTTGGTGAACGACATGTCGAATTCCTCCTCAGGTTAAAGCCGCATGGCTGCGGCTCGACATACTTTTTGCCTTTTTTGGCCGTGCGGCCGATCCCGGCAGGCACGCGCAAGTCCGCGATCTCAACGCAACGACGTTGAGCCTCCTCGTCCAAATTGTGCGCCGGGCCTCCCCCCAAAGCGCTGACGGCTCCTAGATCGCTGAGCACCGTCAACGCGCAATGAATGCTACGTTGACATCTTTCAGGTCAATCTGGATTACTATCGCTTCAGAAATTCGTCTCAAATCATTTCGAAAATTTGTATGAATGATATTTTTTGAGATGCCGAAACCAGAGTAATGGAATTTTTGACATGAAGAGACCAACCATTCCAGACTTGGCAAAAGCCGCAGGTGTATCCGTGTCAACGGTCAATCGTGTACTGTCCGAGCCTGAATCGGTCCGGAGCAATACGCGCACACGCGTTTTGGCAGCCGCTGAGGAAATCGGCTTCTACGGACTTGGCACCATCAAGCAGGCGGCGAAGGCACAAGAGGTGATCCACCGTGTCGGGGTTTTGCTGCAGCGACGGGAGAGACGCTTCTATCGCCTACTCGGCGATTCAATTGCGCAAGCTGCGGAAGCTTATCCTGCCTGCAATATCGATCTAACGGTCGAGTACATGGAAGACCTCACGCCGGAGAAAGTCGCGGCACATATTCAGTCGCTCGGCGGGCGGTGCGAAGCACTTGCGATTGTAGCGCCGCAGCATCCTGCCGTTGCTGACGCGATTGACGCAGTTCTTGAAAGCGGCGTGCCGGTCGTTTCACTTATCGGCCCCCTTACGGCCAAGGGAGGCATCAGCTTTGTGGGGCTCGATAATTGGAAAGTAGGACGCACCGCTGCCTGGGCGTTTGACCGCATGGTGAGACAGCCGGGGAAAATAGGCATTCTTTTGGGCAGCCACCGATTGCGAAACCAGGAAATGAACGAAAGCGGGTTTCGTTCTTACTTCCGTGAACATAATTCGGGATTCACGCTGCTCGAACCGCTGCCAACTTACGAGTCAGCCGTGGTTGCCCGTGAACATGTCGAAAAGCTGCTGACGGACCATCCGGATATGTGCGGACTATTCATCTCAGGGGGTGGTGTTACAGGTGCGATAGCCGCACTCAGGGCTACTCCAAAACGGGAAGACTTCGTTACCGTAGGCTATGAACTCTTTGAAGATACGCGGGCTGCTTTGATAGACGGTACGATTTCGCTGATCCTGTCACACCCCATAGAGCGTTTTGCATCAGAGACTATTGCAACTCTGGTGAAAGCGAAGAACGCAGGTCCCGATAACGGGGTATTTAGGATCACGTTTCCGTTCGATATGTACAGCCCGGAGAGCGTTTGATGACGACTTGGCTCATAAGCTGGCCACAGAATGCGTTCAGCGTATCGATGCCGGCGCCGCCATTCAGCACGTTGTTGCCGCCATCGCCTTCGAGCGTATCGTTCTGTGCAGAGCCCAGAGGGCCCTCGATGCTGGAGAAGGTGTCGCCTTCGGCATCGCCGCCTTGAGCCACACCGGTCATCAGGCTGACATTCACACCGGCCGCCGACGCCGCATAGCTGGGCGTGTCGGTGCCTGCGTCACCGATGAGTGTGTCGGCGCCGCCCAGGCCTGCCAAGGTGTTGTTGCCGGTGTTGCCGGTGATCACGTTGGCAAGCGAGTTGCCATCCACCGCATCTGGACGGCCTTCGGCCTTCAGCCGCACCGCGCAGAGAGCTTCAAACTATCATCGGATGCGCTGTTTGTGGAGAAGGGTGCGTGACATTGTCGGCCTCTATCTGGTCCCGCCCGAGCGAGCGCTGGTCCTGTGCGTCGACGAGAAGAGCCAAATCCAAGCGCTGGATCGCACGCAGCCGGTGCTGCCGATGCGCCCCGGCCAGATCGAGCGGCGCAGCCACGATTATACGCGGCACGGCACCCTTTCCCTGTTTGCTGCCCTCGATGCCGCCACCGGCACCATCATCGGCCGCTGCTTTAAGCGCCACCGCGCGCAGGAGCTTCTGAAATTCCTGCGCGAGATCGAGGCCAATGTCCCGGCTGACCTCGATATCCACATCGTCATGGACAACTACGCCACCCACAAGACCAGCACCGTGCGCGCTTTCTTCCTCAAGCGTTCCCGCTGGCATATTCACTTCACACCGACAGCCGCCTCATGGCTCAACCAGGTCGAACGCTTCTTCGCAAACCTGACCGAAAAGCAGATCAGGCGCGGCGTCCACAGGTCGACACAGGAGTTGGAGGCGGCAATCAGAACTTACATCGAAGCTGTCAATGCCGATCCAAAGCCCTTCAGATGGACCAAGTCGGCCGACGATATCCTCAACACCATCAAGCGCTTCTGTCTGGCTACGCTTCAAGTCGCACAACACCAAACCGAAATGGCTCAAACTTCGGAATCAGGACACTAGCAGCGATCCCGAAGCAGCCCGGCATGTGTGCGAAGGTGCTTCGGGAGGTCTTCTGTTCGTTTCGCCAAACTCCCCTTGAACTGAAAAGAGGTGTTTCCAATCTTTTTCCTATGTGCGGTTGCCGGATGTCGAATCGAACAGAAGCGGAAGGAGCGCATGGAGGCGATTTTCTTTGAAAATCCCGTTTCCGTCCCGGTCTGCCATGGCGTTGCCAAGCTCGACGGCATGCCGGGAACTGACATCGTCGCCGCACACGGTGAGGCAGGATCAGTTGCCGCACGGTTTGAAGGGAGGTCACCAATGGAAAATGCGACGTTCAAACAGCCGGTTTTCGTAAGAGACGACGGCTATGGTATCCAAAAGATCGGCTGTGCCATGGATGCGATAGAGTTTCTGGAAGAATGGCCGGTTGAAAGGCGCGGGCTTCTCCACGCAGCGGCGTCTGATGCATGCTACTCTGCGTACGATGGCAGAAAGTCTGTCGAGGCGGCACATAAGGCCTTTGCCACTTGGGCACATAGGGTGGGTGTCATTGAGGCCGTACCCGCAGCGCCGCCATGGATGACAGGGCCGAAGATCCAAGGAGACTATCTTTTAGAAAGTGATGGCTAAATTCCTTTAAGAGGGGGACGCTGGATTCACCGCGGCGGCAATTTACCGCCGCGGAACGGTGCGACATCGCGGCAACGGGAGCGGAAGCCGAACCTCCTTATCGTTGCCATAGATTGCCTTCAGCAGGAACTTGCCAAACGGATCAAACGATTAAACGCTGCTGCCTGAATGGTGAGCCGCCGGCGGCATCTTCATGATTTGCCCGGGTCCCCCTGGGCCAGATCTGCTAGGTCGCCTTCGTCGTCGGGCTCGATCAGGTCGATTAGCGCTGCCACCCGTGTTCCCGGCAGCGGCCGGCCTTGGTTCATCCATGCCTCGTCACCAAAGGCCCATGCCCATGCCTCTCTCAATTCCTCGAGCGAGGCACCGGACGTGATGATTTCGGCAATCGTCGCGTCGTCCACGGGCCCGAGGACCGAGATAACGTCTTGGCGCGTCATGGTCATCTTTTTTCCTCCGTTCGAAATACCAGCGAAGCACATGGGTATTCGATGGAGCGCTTGCCAATAGATATTTGAAGACGGCCGCGAAACTGCCTCGGCAGTCTTTCCCCCCTTGACGCTGCGGAAATCGATTCCCAACTTATTTTTGATCGGTCGCCGTTATGGGGCCGATGTGTCAGGGAGCGCCAAGCTTCTTGGCGTTCCCTCGTATCTATGTTGCTCCAAGGAGGATGTAGTTATGAGAACGAACCTGGACTTTTCACCCTTCTACCGGTCGAGCATCGGCTTTGACCGTATTTTCAACCTGCTCGAAAACGCCAGCCCTTCACAGAATGCGGATAACTGGCCGCCTTACGATATCGCCAAGCTCGGTGAGGATACCTACCGCATTGTCGTTGCGGTCGCAGGTTTCGGTGAAGACGAGCTTACGATCACGCATGAGCCAAATATGCTCGTGATCGAGGGCACCAAGGCGGAGAACGAGGAGGTTCAGTACCTCCATCATGGCTTGGCACTGAGGCCGTTCTTCCGCCGTTTCGAATTGGCCGATCATGTGAGCGTTGTCGGAGCCAGGCTCGAAAACGGTCTGCTGATCATCGACCTCAAGAAGGAAATTCCCGAGGAGATGAAGCCGCGCCGCATCGCCATCAATACCGAACCCGGCAACGGGCCAGCGTCGAAGCGGATTGAAGGCAACGTAGCCGCCTGACCTTCGGCGATCGGCCTTCGCGAACACTCCCGTCCCGACGGGTGGGCTACGACCCATAAAAACAAAAGAAAAGGAGAAAAGACAATGAGTGTACGTGACTTGGTGCCTTGGAACCGGGGCAACAACCACCCCAGTGTCTACCGCGGTGGTGACGTGGATCCATTCATGTCGTTGCATCGTGACGTTAACAAGCTCTTCGATGAAGTCTTACGCGGATTTGACACCCCCTCGGTGTTCGGCCGGATGACTCCTGGAAACGGCAGTTGGCCAAGCGTCGAATTCTCGGAGAATGACAAGGAAATTCGACTGATAGCCGAAGTGCCGGGCCTCGAGGAAAAAGACATCGAGGTCATGCTGGAAGACGGCGTCCTGACGCTTCGCGGCGAGAAGAAATCCGAAACCGAGGACAAGGATCGCCAGTTCAGCGAACGCTATTACGGACGCTTTGAACGGCGCTTTGGCATGGGCCGCGAGATCGACGAGGACAAGGTGGCAGCGACGTTCAAGAACGGGGTGCTCACCGTAACGCTGCCGAAGTCCGAAAAGGCGCAGGCAAGCGCCAAGCGCATTGCGATCAACGGCACCAACTAACGGTCGCGAAGGAGGGCCGGGGCGAGCCCCGGCCCTCGCAGGACAGCGAGGATGGTCAAATGACGTCCGATAGCCTCAAACGAAAGAGCCGCATCATGGGAAGCTGAATCAACCCTTACAATCACAGGGAGGCAACAATGAACAGTCTGGCTTTCCTTGCCCCGGTGCAGGTTAAGACCAGTGACGCGATAAACGACATCAACTCTGTTCGGGAGGCGCTCGTATTCTTGAATCAATGGCCGAAGGCCCGTCGCGGACCGGTATACAGTTGCGCGGTGAGAAGCTGCAACGCCGCGATTGCCGGGCAGATGACAACCGAACAGGCGCGACAGGCATTTGTCAGCTTTGCCAGGATAGCTGGGGTGCTGGCCAAGTTCGATTTTTCGCCATTGGCTGGGGCAGATCAAAAGCTGTCCGTTTCTGGGCGCGGTCCCTGACTTTCAGTTCAGGCTTTTCTTGGGCGCGTATAGGCTAAGTGAAATTCGACTGGACGAGGCGGTCGCGGAAATCATACGGAACGATACGGGAAGATTTCTGATTTCTGCCCACAAAAAGCTCAATTAAGTCAGGGACTCGAACCCCTCTGAACTTGGAAAGCTCAGGATGGACCAGGGCAATCGTTTTCGTGGACGATTTTGGAGTTCCTGTCCGCAAGGGGCGATAGTGGGCGTGTCCCGCTCGCCAAAACGGAAGGCGCGGGCGCCGAGGTCGACGACGACCTGCTTCGGCCTGGCGGTGGCGATCGCCGCTGTGCGCGCCGGCAGGCAGCAATCGCCGCGCTCAGCGAATGTCGGGATTGTTCGATCATACCGCATTGCACAATTCCCTCGCTTGGTCACAATGCAGGCATGGTCCGAACTTCTCTCGCCGTCCTGGTGATCGACGAAAACCGCATCCGCGCCGCGATCATCGAGGCGGGTTTGCGCGAGGCCGGCCATGAGCGGGTCACCGTCATCCACGACGTGACCGGCATTGCACGGCGGATCGCCGAGATCGAGCCCGATGTCATCGTCATCGATCTCGAAAACCCGAACCGCGACATGCTGGAAAATATGTTCCAGCTGTCGCGCGCGGTGAAGCGGCCGATCGCCATGTTCGTCGACCGTTCCGACCAGGCCTCGATCGAGGCGGCGGTCGATGCCGGCGTTTCGGCCTATGTCGTCGACGGGCTCAGGCAAGAGCGCGTCAAGCCGATCCTCGACATGGCCGTCAGCCGTTTCAACGCTTTTTCGCGCATGGCGCGCGAACTGGAAGAGGTTCGCGGCGAGCTCGAGAGCCGCAAGGTGATCGACCGCGCCAAGGGCATCCTGATGAAATCGCGCGGCCTCTCCGAAGAGGCCGCCTACACGCTGCTGCGCAAGACGGCAATGAACCAGAACCGCAAGATCAGCGACATCGCCCAGAGCCTGGTGACCGCCGCCGGGCTGCTGGGACCGGCGGAGGACGAATGAGCATGGGCGCCGAGCACCAGATCACCGCCGGCTTCATGCCGCTTTTCGACAGCGCCGTGCTGGTCGCGGCCGGCGAACTTGGCTTTGCCGCGCGCGAAGGCATCGACCTCACGCTGCACCGCGAGACGTCCTGGGCCAACATCCGCGACCGCATCGCCATCGGCCATTTCCATCTCGCCCATATGCTGGGACCGATGCCGCTCGCCTGCAATCTCGGGCTGACGCCGCTCGCTTCGGAGACCATAGTGCCGTTTTCGCTCGGGCTCGGCGGCAATTGCGTCACCATCTCCAACGCCGTCTGGGCCGGCATGGCGGGGCATGGCGCCGAACCCGATCTCGACCCGGCGTGCGCCGGTGCGGCACTTGGCGCGCTCATCCGCGAGCGTGCTATGGCCGGTTACGACCCGTTGCGCTTCGCGGTGGTGCATCCACATTCCGGGCACAATTACGAACTGCGCTACTGGCTCGCCGCCTGCGGCATCGATCCAGAGCGGCAGATAGAGATCGTAATCGTGCCGCCGCCCTTCATGGCCGACGCGCTGGCCGCTGGGCGGATCGACGGCTATTGCGTCGGCGAACCCTGGAACAGCGCCTCGGTGGCCGCCGGCACGGGCCATATCGTCACCGTCAAGGCGCTGCTGTGGAGGAACAGCCCGGAGAAGGTGATCGGCGTGCGCAAGGCGTGGGCTGATGAAAACCCGGAGGCACTGGCGGCATTGCTGCGCGCGCTCCATCATTCGGCGCGCTGGTGTCAGGACCCAGCCAATCATGGCGAATTGGCCGCCGTGATGGCGCAGCCCGGCTTCCTCGGCCTTCCGCCAGCCGTCCAGATGCCGATCCTGACCGGCCATCTCCAATTGGGCGGCGGGGCCGATCGGACCATCGACGACTTCTTCCTGCCCTTCGAAAAGGCGGCGAATTTTCCCTGGAAGAGCCATGCGCTGTGGTTCTACACGCAGATGGTGCGCTGGGGGCATGTGGCGCACACGCCGGAAAATCTCGCCATCGCCCGCAACTGCTACCGGCCGGACCTTTATCGTTCTGCACTGAAGCCGCTTGGCGTCGCACTTCCCGGCGCCAATTCGAAGGTCGAGGGCGCGCTCAAGGCAGCGACCGCGGTCGGCGCGACAGGGGCCGGCCTGGTGCTCGGACCGGACGGGTTCTTCGACGGTCAGATCTTCGATCCCGACGAGATCGATGCCTACATTGCCGGCCAGAAATCCGCCGAGATCCAAGCCTGATCATTTCCGCGCCATTCTTGTGCATTGCACAAAAGTTGTGCGTGCACCTGCGCTAATGAACAATCTTTGGCTTGCTTGCCCGGCGAGCCGGATCGCCGATGATTGTGGCATCTCGTTGATCTCATTGACGTTTGTCATCCAGCCCGAAACTGGCATGGTTCCTGCTTTGCAATAAGCAGACTCTTCTCAGGGTCACGGAACAGGCGTCCAATGGCGGGCGCTACAGGCAAAGCTGCCGCTCAGGTCAACACGCGATCCCGGATGTACGGACGCGCGCGGCCTGGCCGGCGGCTTTTTTGTTTTGATCGAACACGCAATCGACGGCGCTGATCCCAAGCAGTGCCCAACGGGAGACGATGATGACGAAACGCATCAAGACTGAAGCCCCTATCGAGGGAATGACTCGCCGCAATTTCCTGATGGCAAGTGCTGCCACCGCAGCAACCCTGGCGGCCGCGCGCGCGCTGCTGCCCTCCGGCGCCTATGCCGCAACGGCCGCTCCGGAAGTCACCGGCGCCAAACTCGGCTTCATCGCGCTGACCGATGCGGCTCCGCTGATGATCGCCAAGGAGAAAGGGTTGTTCGCCAAGTTCGGCATGCCCGATGTCGAGGTGCTCAAACAGGCCTCCTGGGGCGCGACGCGCGACAATCTGATGCTCGGCGGTGCGGCCAACGGCATCGACGGCGCGCACATCCTGACGCCGCTGCCTTACCTCATGCACACCGGCAAGGTGACGCAGAACAACCAGCCGATGCCGATGGCGATCGTGGCGCGGCTTAACTACGACTGCCAGGGCATTTCGGTCGCTCAGGAATATGCCGGCACCGGTGTCGGCCTCGATGCCTCGAAGCTGAAGGACGTCTTCGCCGCCAAGAAGGCGGCCGGCAAGGAGATCAAGGCCGCCATGACCTTCCCGGGCGGTACGCATGATTTGTGGCTGCGCTACTGGCTGGCCGCCGGCGGCATCGATCCCGACAAGGACGTTTCGACCATCGTCGTGCCGCCGCCGCAGATGGTGGCCAACATGAAGGTCGGCAACATGGACGTGTTCTGCGTCGGCGAGCCATGGAACGAGCAGCTTGTCCACCAGGGCGTCGGCTTCACCGCCGCCACGACAGGTGAATTGTGGAAGGGGCATCCGGAAAAGGCGCTCGGCCTGCGCGCCGAATTCATCGACAAATACCCCAACGCCACCAAGGCGATCCTGATGGCCGTGATGGAGGCCCAGCAATGGTGCGAGGCCAGCGAGAACAAGGACGAGATGGCCGCCATCATCGGCAAGCGGCAATGGATGAACGTGCCCGTCGCCGACATCATCGGCCGCCTCAAGGGCGACATCGATTACGGCAACGGCCGCGTCGCCAACGGCACCGATCTCTACATGAAATTCTGGAAAGGCGGCGTCTCCTATCCGTTCAAGAGCCACGATTCGTGGTTCCTCGCCGAGAACATCCGTTGGGGCAAATTCGCGCCGACCACCGACATCAAGGCGCTGGTCGACCAGGTCAACCGCGAGGATCTATGGCGCGAGGCGGCCAAGGACCTTGGCGTCGCGGCAGCCGACATCCCGGCGTCGCCGTCGCGCGGCGTCGAGACCTTCTTCGACGGCAAGGTCTTCGATCCGGCCAACCCATCCGCCTATCTCGACAGCCTGAAGATAAAGGCTTCGGCTTGACCGTCGCAAACGGCGCAATGCGCCGTTTGTCGACCCAAAGTGCAACGGCGCCTCTCGCGCCGTTGTCGCACGCAAGCAGCGCTCGCGCCGCTTGTCGCAAATCCCGACCACGGAGTTTTTCCCGGACATGTCGATCCAGACTATCGAGGACACAAAGGTGAAGGCGTTCCCCGCGAAACCGGCGGCGGTCATCGCGTTCACCGCCAAGGCGCGGCGCCGCTTCGATCTGCTCGCCATCGCTGGCAAACTGGCCAGTGCGCTGGTGCCGCCGGCCATCGTCATCGCCCTCATGCTGGTCGTCTGGCAGATCGCCTGCTCGTCGCCGACGTCAAGCCTGCCGCCGCCGAGCCAGGTGTGGAACGAGGCCTACGATTTGATCGCGCATCCGTTCTTCGACAATGGCCCGCAGGATATCGGGCTCGCCTGGCGCGTGCTGATCTCGCTGCAGCGCGTTGCCATCGGCTTCGGCCTGGCGGCAATCGTCGGCGTGGCGCTCGGCGCGCTGGTCGGCCAGTCGATCTGGGCGATGCGCGGTCTCGACCCGGTGTTCCAGATCCTGCGCACGGTGCCGCCGCTGGCTTGGCTGCCGCTGTCGCTGGCCGCGTTTCGCGATTCCAGCCCGTCGGCGATCTTCGTCATCTTCATCACCTCGATCTGGCCGATCATCATCAACACCGCCGTCGGCGTGCGCAACATCCCCGAGGACTACCGCAACGTCTCGCGCATCCTGCGGCTCAACCAGTTCGAGTTCTTCGTGAAAATCATGGTGCCGGCCGCCGCGCCGTACATCTTCACCGGCTTGAGGATCGGCATCGGCCTTTCCTGGCTCGCCATCGTCGCCGCCGAAATGCTGACCGGCGGCGTCGGCATCGGCTTCTTCATCTGGGACGCGTGGAACTCGTCGCGGCTGCCCGACATCATCGTCGCGCTCGCCTATATCGGCGTCACCGGCTTCTGCCTCGACCGTTTGGTCGCGGCGGTCGGCGCCTTCGTCACCCGCGGCGCAACGGCAAAGTGAGGAGAGGGGCGATGACGGCCTATCTGAAACTGGACCATATCGACAAGTCCTTCGCCCGCGGCAACCAGGTCAGCGAGGTGTTGAAGGACATCCGGCTGACCATAGACAAGGGTGAATTCGTCTCCATCATCGGCCATTCCGGCTGCGGCAAGTCGACCTTGCTGAACCTGATCGCCGGGCTGACCAAGGTGTCCGCCGGCGCCGTGCTGCTCGAGGACAAGGAGGTCGACAGCCCCGGACCCGAACGCGCCGTGGTGTTCCAGAACCACTCGCTGCTGCCGTGGCTGACCGTCTACGAAAACATCAACCTCGCCGTGTCGAAGGTCTTCGGTCGCTCGAAAAGCAAGGCCGAGCGGCATGACTGGATCATGCGCAATCTCGACCTCGTGCAGATGGCGCATGCCAAGGACAAGCGCCCGGCGGAAATCTCCGGCGGCATGAAGCAGCGCGTCGGCATTGCCCGGGCGCTGGCCATGGAGCCGAAGATCCTGCTGCTCGACGAGCCGTTCGGCGCGCTAGACGCGCTCACGCGCGCCCATCTGCAGGACGCGGTGATGGACATCCATTCCAGGCTCGGCTCGACGACGATCATGATTACCCATGATGTCGACGAGGCGGTGCTGCTCTCCGACCGTATCGTCATGATGACCAACGGCCCGGCGGCGACCATTGGCGAGGTGCTTGCCGTGCCGCTTGCCCGGCCGCGCCGCCGCGTCGAACTCTCTTCCGACCGCACCTTCCTGCGCTGCCGGGAGGCGGTGCTGAAGTTCCTCTACGAACGCCACCGCTTCGTCGAAGCAGCGGAGTAAGCCATGGCCGAAAAGCAATCCGCATCGGCAATGGGCAACATACCGCATTGCACAAATATTATGCTGCCCTGCAAGGCATTCTGACTAATCTTTGATCCGCTGCCGGGCTTGGTCAAAAGTCGCGCGGCTGCGGTTCTCATTGATTTCACTCGATAATTCAGAGCGCTGTCGAATTGGCACGTTTCCTGCGTTTCAGAATGTAGGCCCGCAAGGGCCAAGTGACACGGCGTCCAATGGCGGGCGCCACAAGCAAAGCTGCTGCTCAGGTCAATACGCGATTCCGGATAGACGGACGCGGCGGCCTGGCCGGCAGCTTTTTTGTTTTGACCGAACACGCAATCGACGGCGCTGGTCCAAGCAGCGCCCAACCGGAGACGACGATGACGAAACGGATCGGAACTGGCGCGTCCCTCGCGGACTTCACGCGCCGCGATTTTCTGGCCAGTAGCGCGCTGACGGCGGCGCTGTTCACCGCTGCGCTCATCCTCTTTCCCGCAGGCGCCAAGACTGACGGCAAGGGCCTCGAAGTGACCGCGCAAACGTCGATTTCAACCAGTTCGCCGATGCCGCGCCGCTGACAGTCGCGAACGAACAGACAAGGGCGGTGCCTCCCATGCCGCAAACCGGAGCCCAATAATGACCGCAAATCTCCCAGCCGCGCCGAGCCAGGACAATGCTTCCCGGCAGGCGCTCATGATGTCCACCATCGCCTTCACCGTCTGCTTCGCGGTGTGGACGATCTTTTCAATCATCGGCATCCGCATAAAGACGGAGCTTGGGCTGAACGAGACGCAATTCGGCCTGCTCGTCGGCACGCCAATTCTCACCGGCTCGCTCGTACGCATGCTGCTCGGTATCTGGACCGACCGCTTTGGCGGACGGCTGGTCTACACCGCGACCATGCTTGCGGCCGCGGTCGCGACCTTCCTGCTGGCTTTTGCGCACACCTACGGGCAGATGCTGATCGCCGCGCTCGGCGTCGGGCTCGCCGGTGGCTCCTTTGCCGTCGGCGTCGCCTATGTCTCGCGCTTCTTCCCCGCCGGCAAGCAAGGCACGGCGCTCGGCATCTTCGGTGTCGGCAATGTCGGGGCCGCAGTCACCAAGTTCCTTGCGCCGTTCGTGCTTCTGTCCTGGGGCTGGCAGTCGGTCGCGCTGATCTGGGCGGCAGCACTCGTCGTCATGGCTGCCGTCTTCTGGTTCACCACCGGCGACGATCCGGTCATCCGCGAGCGCCGCGCCGGCAAGGCGGCACCGGCGAGAAGCTTCTGGCAGGAATTCGCGCCGCTGAAGAACGTGCAGGTCTGGCGCTTCGCCTTCTACTACTTCTTCGCCTTTGGCGCGTTCGTGGCGCTGTCGCTGTGGTTGCCGCGCTACCTGATCGGTGTTTACGGTTTCGGCATCGCGACCGCCGGTATGATCGGCGCAGCCTATTCGATCCCGGCGAGTGTCTTCCGTGCCTATGGCGGCGTGCTTTCCGATCGGATCGGTGCTCGCACCGTGCTCTATTGGACCTTCGCGGTGTCGTCCGTCGCCACGCTGATCCTGTCGCTGCCACCCACCGATTATATCGTGCACGGCATTACCGGGCCGATCGCTTTCCACTTCGCCATCGGGCCGGTGGCTTTCATCGCGGTCGCCAGCGTGCTCGGCTTCTTCATGAGCCTCGGCAAGGCTGCCGTCTATAAGCACATACCGGCCTACTATCCAGGCAGCGTTGGCGCGGTCGGCGGCGTCGTCGGCATGATCGGCGGGCTCGGCGGTTTCGTCCTGCCGATTGCCTTCGGCGCGCTCAACGACCTCACGGGCGTCTGGTCGAGCTGCTTCATGCTGCTCTTTGTCATCGTCGTCGCTTGCTTTGCCTGGATGCAGTTCAGCATTCGGCGGATGGAGCGCGCGGCATCTTCCGAAGCCCCAGCCCTTTCATACGCGGCTGAGTGACACCGGAGCGGATCAGGAATATGACCGAAAAACTCGTCATCATCGGCAACGGCATGGCTCCTGGGCGCATGCTTGAGCATCTCTTGGAAAAGGCTCCCGGCCGCTACCAAGTCACCATCTTCAACGCCGAGCCGCGCGTCAATTACGACCGCATCATGCTGTCGCCCGTTCTGTCGGGCGAGAAGGCCTATGAGGAAATCATCATCCACGGCGATGGCTGGTACATCGCCAACAACATCACCCTCTACAAGGGCCACAAGATCGTTGCCATCGACCGGGAAGCCAAGACCGTCACCTCCGATCATGGCGTTACCGAGCCCTATGACAAGCTCGTCATCGCCACCGGCTCGGTGCCGTTCATCATCCCGGTGCCCGGCCACAATCTGCCCGGCGTGCTCACCTATCGCGATCTGGACGACGTCCGGGCGATGATGCTTGCCGCCCAATCGCGGGCCAAGGCCGTGGTCATCGGCGGCGGTCTGCTCGGCCTGGAGGCGGCAGCCGGGCTGAATGCGCAAGGCATGGACGTCACCGTGCTGCATGTCATGCCGACATTGATGGAGCGCCAGCTCGATCCGGCCGCCGGTTATCTCCTGCAGCGCGCCGTCGAGCAGCGCGGTATCAAGGTCATCACCAAGGCCAACACGCAGGCCATCACCGGCAACGGCAAGGTCGAGCAGATTGAGCTTGCCGACGGCACCATCATCCCGGCGACCCTGGTGGTGATGGCGGTCGGCATCAGGCCGAACGCGGCGCTGGCCAAGGAGGCCGGCATTGCCGTCAATCGCGGCATCGTCGTCGATGCCGGCATGCGCAGCAACGACCCCGACATCTACGCGCTCGGCGAGTGCGCCGAAGTCAACGGCCAGGTCTACGGGCTGGTCGCCCCTCTCTACGAGATGGCACGCGTCACCGCCAGCCAGCTTGCCGGCGACGAGGCCGCGGCCTTCGTCCATTCGGACACGCCGACCAAGCTCAAGGTCACCGGCATCGAATTGTTCTCGCTCGGCGACTTCGCCGAGGGCGACGACCGCCAGGAGATCGTGCTGCGCGATGCCTCCGCCGGCGTCTACAAGCGCCTGGTGCTGAAGGACGACCGCATCATCGGCACCGTGCTCTATGGCGAAACGGCCGACGGCGCCTGGTTCAACGATCTGAAGAAGAAACAGACCGATATTTCAGAGATGCGCGATACGCTCATCTTCGGCCAGTCCTACCAGGGGGGTGCCCCACTGGACCCTATGGCGGCCGTTGCAGCCTTGCCGGATGATGCGGAAATCTGCGGCTGCAACGGCGTTTGCAAGGGAAAGATCACCGGCGCGATCACGGCCAAGGGCCTGACCTCGCTTGATGATGTCAGGGCACACACCAAGGCGTCGGCCTCCTGCGGCTCCTGCACCGGGCTGGTCGAGAAGCTGATGGTGCTGACCATCGGCGACAAATACAATCCGGCGGCGGTGCAGCCGATGTGCGGCTGCACGACGCTCGGCCATGATGAGGTGCGCCGGCTGATCAAGGCCAAGAGCCTCAAGACCATTCCAGCGGTCATGCAGGAGCTGGAATGGACGACCTCCTGCGGTTGCGCCAAATGCCGGCCGGCGCTCAACTACTATCTCGTCTGCGACTGGCCGGACGACTATGCCGACGACTACCAGTCGCGCTTCATCAACGAGCGCGTCCACGCCAACATCCAGAAGGACGGCACCTATTCGGTGGTGCCGCGCATGTGGGGCGGGGTGACAAACGCCGCCGAACTGCGCGCCATCGCCGACGTCGTCGACAAGTTCGAGATCCCGATGGTCAAGGTTACCGGTGGCCAGCGCATCGATATGCTCGGCATCCGCAAGGAGGACCTGCCGGCGGTCTGGGCCGATCTCGGCCAGGCCGGCTTCGTCTCCGGCCATGCCTACGCCAAGGGCCTGCGCACCGTGAAGACCTGTGTCGGCTCCGACTGGTGCCGCTTCGGCACGCGGGATTCGACGGGGTTTGGTGTCCGCATCGAGAAATTCATGTGGGGCTCGTGGACCCCGGCCAAGGTCAAGATGGCGGTGTCGGGCTGTCCTCGAAACTGCGCCGAGGCGACCTGCAAGGATGTCGGCGTCATCTGCGTCGACAGTGGCTACGAGATCCATTTTGCCGGTGCTGCCGGTCTCGACATCAAGGGCACCGAAGTGCTCGGACTGGTCAGGACCGAGGACGAGGCGCTGGAGCACATCGTGGCGCTGACGCAGATGTACCGCGAGCAGGGCCGCTATCTGGAGCGCATCTACAAATGGGCCAAGCGCGTCGGCATCCCCGAGATCAAGCGCCAGATCATGGACGATGGGGAGAAGCGCAAGGCCTATTACGACCGCTTCGTCTTCAGCCAGAAATTCGCCCAGGTCGATCCATGGTCGGAACGCGTATCCGGCAAGGACAAGCACGAATTCCGGCCGATGGCCTCGGTCGGCTTTGCGCAGGCGGCGGAGTGATCATGATGAACTGGATCGCCATTGGCTCCATTTCCGACATCCCGCGCCGTGGCGCGCGCTGCGTCGCCACGCCCGAGGGGAAGATCGCGGTCTTCCGCACCGCCGACGATCAGGTCTACGCCATCGACGACCATTGTCCGCACAAGGGCGGACCGCTCAGCCAGGGCATCGTGCATGGCACGGCAGTGACCTGTCCCTTGCACAATTGGGTGATTTCGCTGGAGACGGGCAAGGCGCTCGGCGCCGACGAGGGCGCGGTGCGCACCATTCCGGTGCGGGTCGAAGGCGAGCATCTGTTCATTGCGCTGGAAGCGCTGGCCAGCCGCGCGGCCTGAACCCATGGAGATCGACGAAGCGCGCGAGGTGAGGACCACCTGCCCCTATTGCGGGGTGGGCTGCGGCGTGCTGGCGAAGGTCGGCCCGGCCGGGGGCGGGTTCCGGCGGCGGGGGCCCCCCCCAACCGCCCCAATTTGGCGGCGGGGGGGGCAAGGGGTGGGGCCGGGCGCCCCCCCACGCCCACGG